>JBFRWF010000215.1:0-3584 GCA_051439465.1 Xenococcaceae cyanobacterium
GGAGCTTTTCATATTGTTTTTCTAGTCGCTGAAGCTTATTCCTTCGGGCGATGGCGGCGCGGTATCGCTTGTGCAGGCGACTTCCTAATTTGCCTAGATATAGCTTTACTTTGCCCTGAATCTTGCCTGTTTTGGATTTTCTTGTGCAAGCTTCCATTAAGCGGTAGTAAACGTACTTAGCCCCGTTCTTTTTCGGGACAATAAACTTTTGGATCCAGGTGTTGGGGGGTGCGACTTCACCGGAATTTCTGATTGAACTGATTTGGCTGTGAAGTAGATTTAGGCGCTTCTGGAGAAAGTCTGTGCTCATTTTTTTGTTAGTGAAGGTCTAACCACACTTCTAGGATAACACCTTCACTAACTTTAGTCAATGCCCATCGCCCCAATCGATTCGACAAAATCTCAGGCGATCGCTCCTTGGCTCGTCGGGGCGCAGCGGTAGGTAGTTCAACAAAATGGGGCTGGTTTGTTGATCTCATTGTTTTTTGGGTCTTCCTTGGCCTTGATAAGATTGAGGTGCACCCAAGGGCTCGAACGGTTGGGAGTTAGTTTAGTTTCAAGTCTCAATCTTCAACCCATTTTAAGGAGAATCCACATGAACATCACTCATTCTCGACCCAAGACTATGAAAATGAATCATTCTCGACCCAAGACTATGAAAATGAAGAAGTTCGCTATTCCTGATTCTGAGCAAGTCAGAACTACTGTACCTCCTTTGTATAGCGATAGTATTACTCCGTCAACTTTGAGATGAGGGGTGCTCTGGCTCCCCCCTCCGTACACGGAGCTATCCCTTACCCATAAGTCTTGAAACCCTTGTGGAGAGTGGGAGAGGGGGAGAGGGGGAGCTTACAAGTGTAGGTTTTTTACATTTATAGTTGAGATGAGCAGGGGGAGCAGGGGGAGCAGGGGAAGCAGGGGGAGCGCCGAAAATAGACCTAAAATTAGGAGGCTAGAAGCCTTTCACTGATGGACTGGCAGAATAAGAGTCTTATAAATCCCTTGTCGTGGCCTGGTCAGGTTATCCTTCTCGAGGCAGAATCCGGTCGAGCTCGTGCTAACGTCTTGAAGCAGTGGCTTGAAGAATCCCAGTGTCGTGGTGCAAAGACTTGGTTTTTATCTTGTGACTTCGACTTTGACGGGGTGTGGGCTGGCTTAAAGGACTTGCTACAGGAACTGGTCCGTGAGATCCAAAACACAGCACCAGAGCTGATCGACAATCATAGTTATGAACTGACCTGTGTTCTACCATCTTGGCGACGGCAGATATCAGTAAGGAATGCTAACCTTACTGACACGGCACCCAAAGGTGAGAAGATTCGCAATTATCCTGCTGAGCGTGCCTATCGAATACTACATGGGGTCATCAACCTACTGGATGCCTGGTACCAATATTCGGATGCCTCTCCTTGGGTTATTGCCTGCGATAACTACGATCGCGCCGGAGCTTTAGTCCGTCGCTTCTTCCCAGAGTTGATCCGCCGACGGGGTCAAAGCCTAAATTTGACTTTACTGATTGCTGTTGAGTGTGGGCAAGACAAAGCTGTAAGCGATCAGTTTGATTGTCAGGTTTTAGGCCATAGGGTACGCTTAAATCTTCCTCTAGATGAGATAGTTCCAATCTCCAAAGTTGAGATGTCGAACTTAGCCCAAGACCTTGAACAACAGGTGTGCCATGACGATATAGAAATAGAGATTCATTTACCAAAATTAATCCGCTATTGGCTTCTGAGTGACCAACCAGAAAAAGCCCATCACTGGCAGATGCGGGGGCTCGAAATCTTGGCTCACCATGGTTTTTATGAGGATGCCTTGGTGTATGGTGCCTGTGTTACTCCACAATTAGGTCACTTGTGCCCAGAAGACAGCGTATTGCGCTGGAATATTGTTAACACCCTTTTTAGCTGTCATGCGGCGCTCAGGAATATTGAGAAGGCCCATCAGCTTCTGGTAGAAGAGGCTCTGACCAAAATCACTGCTCCCTCCCAGCGTGTTAGGCTCTGCTACGTGATGGCGTTGTTCTACAGCCGCATCCTTCCTCAACGAAATTTTGAAAAGGGAATGGAATACCTGGAACAAGCTCTAGAAATATTAGCCAAGAACGTCCTTCCAGAGTCCGAACAACATTTTCTAAATGCCCTCATTCTCAATGGGTTAGCGTTTATTCGGCACCGCCAGAAAAGGTCAATGGAGGCGGTGGAAATTTGCCGTTCAGCTATCAAACAACTCAATGACCATTTGCCGCGGGATCAGCATCGTCTTTATCGCTCGGTTTTGCTCTACAACATCGCTCAGGTCTATGCAGCCATCGGTCCATTGTCGGAGGCGATCGCCCATTTCACAGCGGCCCAAGACATTGATCCTAACTACTCGGAGTACTACAACGAACGGGGTAATCTTTACCTGAAGATGGGGCGATTGGATGATGCCTTAAACGATTACCGAAAAGCCATTGATTTGAGTCCGCCCTATGGGGAAGTTTGGATCAACTTGGGACTCTGCTATCGCCTGAAAGGACAGTTGGTAGAAGCAGCTGAGGCCTATTCTATAGCCTTGGATCTGAATCCGACCGAGGTTTCGACCTTCATAGGCCGCGCTCAGGTTTTAGAGGCCTTAGGAAAACAGCATGCAGCTCTGGATGACTACAATACTGCCCTGACCTTGTCGCCCGACCAGCCAAGTCTACTAGCTAATCGGGCATGCCTAAAATATGACATGGGAAATCTTTCAGAAGCCCTGAGTGACCTTGATCAGGCCATTGCTCTGTCGCCAGAAACTCCAGATTTGTATCACAATCGAGCAGTTGCCTTAACAGCTTTGTGTCGCTTTGATGACGCTGTTCGAGACCTACAAACCTATTTAAAACTCAAACCTGATGCTGAGGATTTCATAGATGTGGAGCGTGAAATTGCAACACTTCAGACAATTCTACCCGACTAGTCAGTTCCTGCAATTGCTGCTGCAGGTTTTTTATTTGTTGTACCCAGTAGTCAAACTGGAGTGAAGTTAGTGAAGGTTTATTGGGATAGCCTGCGGTTAAACCTTCACTAACTCGAATAGATTTGGGGACTGGGAGACTGGGGGACTGAGAGAGGGAGAAAGGAGAAACTGAAAAAATCTCCCCGTCGCCCCGTCTCCCCCTCACCCCATCACTCCCTCACTTGACCAGAAAGATACCGACTATTGATGATGCTTAGCAATTTGCTGCTGTCAAAAAATTTCCCCCACTCGACCGGCCGGTTCCAGGCACGAAAGGGATCACGGGTCCGTTGGGCACTAACGTCGTTGTTCCTCGGATTACGTTTCCTCCTGAAATTTGCTGCTGCTGTGATCTGGAAAGCTTCTCTAATAGCTGTGGGTCTGGATGCTCATGAAAAATGTCATCAAATTTGATTTTAGCCATTTGCTTTTCTCTCCTTTGAACTTATGTCTTAAGGACTCTAATGAGATATACGTAAACTTCTCTGAGATCGGATCTCTTGGGGGCGAAAATTTTTTCTGCTTGCATTGACCAGTAACTTTCCGCTCTACTGACAGTGTGCCTATGGCTGCCTGTGGCTGCCGCTTTTATGGTGAGTCTTCTT
>JBFRWF010000216.1:0-15147 GCA_051439465.1 Xenococcaceae cyanobacterium
TTCAGTAATCCGAATTTTGTGTAGGGGCGAAGCATTTGGGGGATAACTCAACGCTGAGACCCAGGTCTTGCTGTCCAAATGCTTCGCCCTGCAACGGGAAAAACCGATTACTGAATTGCCGTTCTAGAAGTCTGGGTTAGAGAAATTGAAAAAATTAAAAGATACTCTGGAAATAACAATGATACAAACACCAACCCAACCCAAAACCTTATCCCTTGAACTGCCCAGTGAACTTGTCCTCCAGGTAACCCAAGAACAGTTCGAGGCATTAGCAGCAGCGAATCGTGACTTACAGTTAGAACGCACATCAGAAGGAGAGTTAATCGTGAATCCTCCCACAGGAGGTGAATCAGGCAAGCGCAATCTCAGTATCAGCACCCAACTGGGTAACTGGTTTGAGGCACGCGAAGAATTAGGGGAAGCCTTTGACTCTTCCACTGGGTTTAGACTTCCCAACGGGGCGGATCGCTCTCCCGATGCTTCTTGGCTCAGTCGAGAACGTTGGGAATCTCTTACTCCCCAACAGCGAAAAGGATTTGTTCCGCTTTGTCCGGATTTTGTGGTTGAATTGCGTTCTGAATCTGATAGCCTCCCTAAACTGCAAGCCAAGATGGGGGAATATATGGATAACGGAGCCAGACTCGGATGGTTAATTGACCCGCAAAACCGACGAGTGGAGATTTATCGCCCTGGGAGGGAGGTAGAACTGTTGGAAAATCCTAGCAACTTATCAGGTGAAGACATTCTACCTGGGTTTGTTCTCAATTTAAGACGGGTGTGGCCTTAGGGACTTCCAAGAAATAAATGATCCAGAGAGTCGGCAGGAAAGCGCTCGCCACCGAGCACAAGCGCTCGCTACTGAAGTCACTGGTTATTTTCGACTATGCCAAAGAATTTCATAGACCAAGGGACGTTCAGAACAAATCAACCCTCGTTCCGGACTTTTGCGACAAAATAGTATCTGCAACTATTGTAATAATAAGAAGTGATGTCATGGCTCTTACTCCCTCAACAATGTTAGAGCTGGGAACTCCAGCTCCCGACTTTCAGCTACCGGATGTCTTGTCTGGCTCGACCATCTCCCTGACGACTTTCTCGGAACAGAAGGCGCTGCTGGTCATGTTTATCTGTCGGCACTGTCCGTTCGTGCGGCACGTCTCCAAAGAACTGGCGCGCATCGGGACCGACTATGCCAACCAAAGCGTCGGGATCGTGGCCATCAGTGCCAGCGATGCAGCCAACTACCCGGACGACGCTCCCGACTCCCTCAAGGCGATGGTCCTTGAGCTGGGGTTCACCTTTCCCTTGTGCTATGATTCTAGCCAAGAGACAGCCAAAGCCTATACAGCCGCCTGCACGCCGGACTTCTTCCTGTTCGATGCCGAACGGAAGCTAGTCTATCGCGGGCAGTTGTGTGATAGCCGCCCCGGCAACAACGTGCCAGTTAATGGTCACGATCTGCGGGCTGCTCTCGATGCCGTGTTGGCAGACAAGCCTGTGAAGGGAGAGCAAAAACCGAGTATTGGCTGCAACATCAAGTGGAAGCTCGGAAACGAGCCAGACTACTATACAGCTGCGTCTCTCAGACAGGGGATATTCAACTTTATAGCGGATCAGTTAAAGCCGCGGTTTAAATTTTTGAATAGAAGCCGCTGACATGGTTGTATTGCCAAAACTTTTTAAGCATCATCCCCGCCTATTAATCACTCTATACCAACATCAATCAAACGGAACAAATATTAGAAAAAAGTAATGCACTCCCTTCCCCACCAGCAAAATCAAAATAACTCTATGTCCTCCGCTTCTCCACTTCCAGGGGATATGGTGCTAGGAACTCCTCACCATCAGCACAAGCAACTAGAAATTCCTTTCCCGCGTTCAGGAGATATGGTATTGGGGTTTATGCCCTCGGAATACCAGCGAAATATCTTTGATTGGCTCCTGAACGGGACTGGCTCTTGTGTTGTCTGTGCAGTGCCGGGAAGCGGAAAAACCACTACTCTTATCAAAGGCACTGCTTATATTCCCAAAACTCTACGTTCTAGGTTCCTAGCTTTCAATAAGCATATTGCCTCCGAACTAGAAACCCGACTTCCAAAACATATCTCTTCATCTACTATTCATAGTCTGGGATTATCTAGTATTGCCAGGAAGTTTCGAGGTCTTCCTGAAATTGACAAACAGAAATACTCCAAAATTGTTACTCAGTACCTAAAAGATAGAAATATTTATAATCTTCAGAACCGGAGAACATTAATTGATTTGGTCAGATTTACTCAGTTAACCCTAACCAATCCAAATGATAAGGACAAGTTAAAAAAACTATACCATCACTATGGTCTATTCACCTGGGAGGATTGGGATTTTTTCCCAAAAGCTGTTTTTGAGATATTAGAACAAGGAATACATATCTCTAGAAAACATATATCTTATGAAGATATGATTTGGCTTCCCAACGTATTAGAGCTGCCAGTTGCCAGTTATGATTTCCTTTGTGTAGATGAAGCACAAGACCTAAATACTGCTCAACTAGAAATAGTCATGAAAGCTCATCGAGCAGGAGCCAGAGGCATTTATGTTGGGGACACTCATCAAGCTATTATGGGATTTTGCGCCTCAGACCACCGCAGCATTAGCAAGATTATTGGACGCACGGACGCTATTCTATTTCCCCTTTCTATTTGCTATAGATGCCCCACTTCTCATATCGAACTAGCTAATAAAGTCTACCCAGTAATTGAATCCAGTCCCCAAGCGCTTGTAGGTATAGTAGAAAAGATTAATAAGGCTGAAATACTTGACCTAGTTAGAGGTGGAGACTTGGTTATCTGCCGTTGTTTTTATCCTTTAGTTCCAGTCTATTTAAAGTTGCTATCACAAGGGATACCAGCTCTTATCCGCAATAAAGATATTAGCGTTCAACTGTTAAATTTACTAGTTCAAATAGTTGGAGAAGGTTGTTGGGAGTTTACTCCTAGTAAGTTTACCGACGTTCTGCACTCCTGGTATCAGAAACAAAAAACTGCCATGCAGAACGATGGAGTACATATTATGATAATAGTAGGATTGCATGACCGAATCCAAACCTTAAACGCTATCTACAAGGGAAATAATTGTACTGACACAGAATCCCTGGTAAGGGCAATTAATCAGTTAGGAGCATCTGCTGAAACTCATAGAGCAGTAAATCTCACAACCATACATGGTGCTAAAGGATTAGAAGCCAAACGGGTATTTCATCTAAGACCAGACTTAGTCCCCCATCCTAAAGCTGAGAAAGATTGGGAAAAAGAACAGGAAAAAAATCTCCAGTTTGTCGCCTTAACCCGTGCTAAAGAAGCTTTATTTTTGGCTATATAAAATGCAGCACGGCGAGATTCTAATTTAATATTAACTAAAGCAGGCGATCGCCAATCAGAGATACTAAGCAACAGGCGATCGCCCTGATAACTGAATAACTGTTAATATGCTACCAGAAACAAGATCACAACTTGGGTCCGAGTCCTACTGTCCCAGCATAGACAGCGCGATCGCCCAGTTCATCTTCAATCCGCAGCAGTCGGTTGTATTTAGCAACTCGTTCGCTGCGGCACAAAGAACCAGTTTTGATTTGACCCGCACGAGTTGCCACAGCTAAATCGGCAATTGTCGTATCTTCCGTTTCCCCCGAACGGTGGCTGATTACTGAGCGGAAACCATTGCGGGTTGCCAGCTCAACGGTTTCTAGAGTTTCTGTCAGAGAACCGATTTGATTGAGCTTGATCAAGATTGCATTAGCAGCACCTAAATCAATGCCTTTTTGCAGCCGTGTGGGGTTGGTGACGAAGAGGTCATCACCGACTAACTGGATGCGATCGCCCAGCTTCTCATTCAGCAATTTCCAGTTATCCCAATCCTCCTCCTGCAATCCATCTTCAATGGAAACAATTGGGTACTGATCCACCAATTGTGCCAGATAATCAATGAACTCTTGGGGTGAGTGAGACGCCCCGTCATAGACATACTGACCGTCTTTGTAAAACTCACTGGCAGCCACATCCATTGCCAAAGCGACTTGTTCTCCTGGCTTATATCCAGCCTTTTCAATCGCCGCAATCAGCAAGTCCAAAGCTTCTTGATTTGACTCCAGGTTAGGAGCATAACCCCCTTCATCCCCCACACCTGAGAGCAATTTTTTGTCCTTCAAAACCTTGCTCAGGGAAGCAAATACCTCAGCACCGCAGCGCAGTGCCTCCCGAAACGAGTCCGCGCCCACAGGCACAATCATGAACTCCTGAAAATCCACATTATTATCCGCATGGACACCGCCGTTGAGTACATTCATCATCGGCACTGGCAGCAGATTAGAGAGTGGTCCCCCCAGATAGCGATAGAGAGGGATTTCCAACTCAGCCGCCGCCGCCTTAGCCGTTGCCAGGGAGACAGCCAAGATGGCATTTGCGCCCAAGTTCCTTTTATTCGGAGAACCATCCCGATCAATCATTTTGCGGTCAATGGAAGCTTGATCAAAAGCATCCATGTCCACTAACTCACGGGTGATTTTTTCCTTAACATTCCGTACCGCTATGAGTACTCCTTTACCACCGTAGCGATGGTCGTCTTCATCCCGCAGTTCGTGGGCTTCAAAGGTTCCTGTTGAAGCGCCACTGGGAACCTGGGCAACTCCCACTGCGCCAGTCTCAAGGCGCACTTCGGCTTCAATGGTGGGCCGCCCCCGGGAGTCTAAAATTTCTCTGGCATCAATTGCCTCAATCCCGACTTCTGGCTTGTTCAGCATCTATCTAATTCTCCAAAATCAAAAATACGCTTGGTCAGAAAGAAATCCTGACTAATCCTCATCAAAAAACTCGACAAAGTTTACGCCAATAATCTGCTTAGCGTCGTTGAACATCACTATCAGCTCATCAGTGATTCTTTCAAACTCAAGGGTCACCAACACCACATCAATACCATCCACCTTTGAAGTTGTTCTTACCTCAGAGCTTACTCGTTTTTTAAACGGACCAGTTACTGCCAGCAGCTCTTGCCATTGCTGCTGAATTTGTTCTGGGAACAACTCTGCTTTCAAAAAAGGATGTAAATTCGCTCTGGCATTGATAAAATCTTGTGCGACTAAAGAATCGACGAGTTTCTCGGCAATTGCTTCAATGCTATTTTCCCTGTGAGGAAGATCTACGCCGACAATCTGCTGCTCACTGTCGAAAATCACCATCAGGCGATCGGTGGTGTTTTCAAACTGGATGTTCACCGATATGAGATCGGTTCCTACTGCCCTTGTAATACGGGAGTCTATCAGTCTTTTAAAGGGACCAGTGACCGCCAGGAGCTCTTGCCATATCTGCTCCATGTCCTCTAGGGACAACTCTGCTTTTAAATCAGGATGTATATATTGTCTGGCCTTGGCAAACTCTTGGGCACCTAACAAATCAACAAATTCTTCAGCCTTCTTTTGAATTTCATTTAACTGAACTTCATTGGATAACTGAGCTAGCTGAGTTGATGCTGGGGATTGAGCCTCGGCAGGCAGACTACCTGCTGACAAGACTAGGGTGAGCAGCAACACGGGAATGCGCTTTTTTCTGAAAATTTGTGCAGAAAGTGGATACCAGTTCATGGTATTTTTCGGCTCTCCTGTATCTATGGTGATAAGCAGAGGTTATCTAATGAGCGGGCGCAAGCCTTGCCCCCCTACACCACGATAATTCCCCAAATGTAGGGGCGCAAGGATTGCGCCCAAAATGTAATATAAACAAACATTTTACCCACCTTCCGCACGTCAAAATGTAGCACTAAAAGATTACGTATTTTCCTTAAATTAGCGATCTGCTCCGCAGCGTCTACGGCGAGCGCAAACTTCCCGATCTGTGATCGCTATCGCAAAAATACCCTCACAACATACTACTTAACATATTACAAACTAATGTCATCATTTTTTTACATTTAGTCTGGCAACAACCGATCCCTCGCCCCTCCAAATATCATGAATCCCTGACAAAATGCCCCCCAAGTTGCCGAGAAACTCGTTGATACTGCTGTAATTGGGAGTTAAACCCCTTGACCAGAACCTTGAACTTTTTGTTAAATATAATTGAGCGATCGATCCCCGTGCTCCCAAAAACATGACATTTGTACGTGCTGGTTTTGTAGTGGAGGTGTCCCCTGGTAACAGGGGCATCGACCATTCGTAAGGGGACAAGAGGATCAGGGGAAATTTCTTCCTCCTGCCTTCTGCCTTCTGCCTTTCTCCAACGAGGTTACTCTAGCTAACCTTCCAAGTCGTATCTTGAACTCTGCCAGTATTTGCCGTCCAAATTATCGGAGACTGTACTTATGATAAAAGAACGCCCACCCCTAGAAGAAATGACGTTGCGGCAACTACGCAAAGTTGCTAGTGAATACAACGTCTCCCGTTACAGTCGGATGCGCAAAGCACAACTATTAGCTGCAGTGCAAACGATAGAAAGGGAAAGAGCTTCTCGAAGTCAATCTTTCATCCAGAAAGAACAACAAGTGAAAGCAGCAAAATTTGAACTAGGTCAAGAAGATCGCACTGGTGGCCCCCTAGCATCCGTTGACGAAGAGCTTGGCGATCTCCCAGAAGGCTACGGAGAGAGCCGAATTGTTCTGATGCCCCGGGATCCGCAATGGGCTTATGCTTACTGGGATATCCCCAATGAGCACAAGGAAGAATTACGTTCTCAAGGGGGACAGCAACTTGCTCTGCGCCTCTACGATGTGACTGATATCAACCTGGAATACCAAAGTCCCCATAATATCCAGGAATATCTCTGTGATGAGCTAGCACGAGAGTGGTATTTACCTATCCCCGTTAGCGATCGCGACTATGCAGTAGATATCGGCTATCGCTGTGCTGATGGTCGCTGGCTCGTCCTCGCTCGTTCTGCTTCTGTGCATGTTCCTCCCGTCTATCCCTCCGACTGGATTGAAGACGCCTTTATCACTATTGATTGGAAAGAAGACCTACTTGATAAGACTGTTTATGAGCTGGCTCCTCCCAGCCAGCGCCAAGCTGCAATGGTTAGCCAAGGCAGTGCCATCTACGATGAAATCTTCAACATGGTTCAATCTACCGAAGCTCAGCGGGTGGCTGGTTCTCTCTATGGCTCGATGCAACAGGTACCCTTTCACGAGCAAGGGATCAGCTCTTACGTCTTCCCCTCCGGTATTGGCGCGTGGGCAGTTCCCAACGTGCCTAGTGTAACTATGTCCGGCGTCGGCTTCTCTTGTGTGCCACCGATTAGCACTCACCCCTTCTGGTTAGTTGCGGATGCTGAGTTGATTGTCTACGGTGCAACTGAGCCTGACGCTACTATTACTATCGGTGGTCGTCCCATCAAGCTCAATCCCGATGGTACTTTCCGCTTCCAGATGTCCTTCAAGGACGGTTTGATTGACTACCCAATTATGGCTGTGGCTGCTGATGGGGAGCAAACTTGCTCGATTCACATGAAGTTCACTCGCGAGACTTCATCTGGCAATAGTCTTCCAGATGCACCCGATCAGTGATTGGGGCTTTTCATCCCGACGCCGATGCTACACATACGGCGCGGGACTTCCCGGCGGGTAAGTTAAACTGGTAGCAAAACAGCAATCAACCCGCACCACTACCTAAAACAAAAATACTCAACAGAGTGCCACTATTCCAGAGGCTATGGAGCAAAATGGGAGCGAGGAGATTACGCGATCGCGTGTAGATAAAACCCAAAACAATGCCCAAAGTTGTCAGGGGTAAAACTTCCGAGAAGCTGAGGTGGGCAATGGAAAAAATCAGACTACTGGCAAAAATGGCGCTCCAAACTGGCAGATAACGAGTTAGGGAAGGTAACAAAAAGCCTCGGAAAATAATCTCCTCAAATACTGGGGCTGCTACCGAAGCGGTGAAGAAAAATATCGCCAAAGCTACTTGATCCTGCGCCTGTAAAGCTAAGAAAATAATCGGATTACTACCTCCCTGTCCGTGCCATAATTGTTGATTAATTAGGGACACCACAACCACTAATGGTAGGGCTACTAAATAGCCTCCCACTCCCCACACAATCCAGTTGCTCAGCCATTTAAAATGGAACCAGTCGGAGGGCAAAGGTAAAAATGGTTTCACAGAAACATACAGCACTAACAGCCCACCCCCAGCCATTAGCAGGTAGCTGACTAAAACATAGAAAGCTTTAAAACGCAGACTCAAATCAGTGAGTTCTAATCCCGACAAGCTAAACAATAAGGGGAGCAATATTTGACCAATGAAGAAAAAGCCAACAATGAGAACTTGCCAGATGATTTCCGCATCCCAGGGGGTTTCCCAAGACATACCACTGTTGGAAGCCAGGAGCGATCGCTCCCTTTTAATCAACAACTGAGCGAGCAAAAATATTAGCAGTCCGATGCCTAGAATTCCCCCCAATAGAGGAATGCCACCAATAAGGGCTAATTTAAACATTGCTTGGGCAGCAATCTGTTGCTCCTTGGCCTGGAGAGTCAACAGTTCATCTGGACGCTCTTGCAATTGATATAATTGCTTCAAGGCACGATAGCGAAACCAGCCGTCTAGATTTTCTTGAATCTGAGATTCAGCATCTTGTTTCTTCACCGGGGGTTGACTCCACAACCCGCTTAAAACCGCCGCAGTTTTGGGAATTACTTCTTGAGAACTCTCTTCCTGAAATCGCGCAATTAAATCATTCCAGGTTTTCAGTGCTGTGTCGGTTTCTCCCCGTTGAGCCTGTAAAATCCCTAACTTCAAATCTAGCTTGTCAATAAACTTTTCCACCTCACCAATTTCCTGTTGCAACTGTTGCTGCTGCTGTGAAACACCTGCTTGAGCAACAGGAAAAATTTGCCCCTCAGGTTTGGCAGTATCTTCAGAGAATAGTTTTTGAAGTTGTGCCTGGAGATTGGAACGACTGGTTTGAGCAACTTGACGCGCTTCTTGATACTGCTTTTGGGCAGTTAGATATGGATCGTTGCCAATCAAGGCATTGCGAACGGTTAGCGCTTCGCGAGAGTTTTCCCCCTCGCCATCGATCTTGTCAATCTGGAACTCTGAAGCATGAAGGATCAGATTAGTTTGGTAAAGTTGCAGACGAGCTTGAATCTGAGGCTGACTCAAGCTTTCTCCCAAAGAAAAAACTACTGGTATGAGTGCCACAATCGTCAGCAAGATCAAAATCCACCGCTTGATTGTCATGTAACCCCCGCAGACAATATAGAATCAAACTGGCATTATCGCATTGGCTCACTCAGCCCAGTTGCTTTTTAACTGCCAGTAACCTTTAATCTAGAATAACTGGGGATAGTAAACCTATTAAAGGAGGATTAGAAGATTGACTACTCGCGTCATTATCATGCGTCACGGGCAAAGCAGCTATAACGCCCAAAAGAGAATTCAAGGTCGCTGCGACGAGTCAGTCTTGACGGAAAAAGGTCGTGCTGATGCTCAGATAGTCGGTGCTACTCTGAATAATCTCAGCTTTGATGCCTTTTACTGCAGTCCCCTACAACGGGCAAAAAAAACTGCCGAAATCATTCACGCCTGTCTGAAGAATCCTCCTACTTTACAAGCGGTAGACAAGCTGCTGGAAATTGATCTGCCTTTGTGGGAGAACATGCAAAAGCAGGAAGCGCAGTCGAAATTTGCTGAAGACTACCGCAGCTGGAAAGAGCGTCCCCACGAGTTTAAGATGGTGCTATCAACGCCAGAAGGACAGCGAGAGCATTTTCCTGTACTCTCTCTCTACGAACAGGTGCAGCAGTTTTGGCAAGAAATACTGTCCCAGCATCAGGGTGATACGATTTTGATTGTGGCCCATAACGGCGTTAATCGCTGTTTAATTATGAGCGCCATTGGCATTCCTCCAGCGCTTTACCATTCCATCCAGCAGTCTAATTGTTGTATTAATGTTTTGAACTTTACTGGGGGTTGGGGCGAACCTGTACAGTTAGAGTCCTTAAATCAAACTTCTCACTTGGGGAATCCCCTACCGTCAACCCGTCCCTCCCATAGGGGTCCTCGTTTATTATTGGTGCGTCACGGGGAAACGGAGTGGAATCGTGCTTCGCGGTTTCAGGGGATAAAGGATATTCCCCTGAATGATACGGGAAGAGAACAAGGACAGAAAGTGGCGGAGTTTCTCAAGGATGTGGCAATTGACTTTGCGGTAAGTAGTCCCATGTTGCGTCCCAAGGAAACCGCCGAAATTATTCTCCAACATCACCCCAATGTCACTTTAGAAGTTCAGCCTCAACTGACGGAAATTGGTCATGGACTGTGGGAAGGGAAACTAGAGACAGAAATCGAAGCGGAATTTCCGGGTTTACTGCGTCAATGGAAAGAAGCACCGGAAATGGTACAAATGCCAGAAGGGGAAAATTTGCAGCAGGTTTGGGATAGAGCGATCGCCTGTTGGAATAAGATTGTCAAAGCCTTTGCTGATTCACCGCAGCCGAGAACTGGCATAGTTGTCGCTCATGATGCTATTAACAAGGTCATTCTTTGTTATTTGCTCGGTTTGAAACCAGAAAATTTCTGGAACATCAAGCAGGGTAATGGGGCGGTAAGTGTGATTGACTATCCCGAAGGTGCAGAGGGTGAGCCAGTCCTGCAGGCGATTAATATTACTACTCATCTGGGTGCTGGTATCCTGGACAAGACAGCAGCGGGTGCTTTGTAAAACTGCAATAAGGACAGGTAAGTACCTAGACAAAATTAATTACACATTTTTAACCTAGTTGAAATCGCTGAAGCTTCCTACTGTTGCCTGTTGCCTGTTGCCTGTTGCCTTGTCCTCACCATTAAATTTAATTTTGTCCAACTGCTTATGCTCACAGATAATCTTTGAGAATGCTACTGCGCTTCCGACAACGCAGCTTTTCCAGAGCCTTTGCCTCAATTTGGCGAATCCGCTCGCGGGTGAGGTTGAAGATATTACCGATTTCCTGCAAAGTCTTCTCGCGTCCATCATCTAACCCGAATCGCTGCCGCATAACATCCCTTTCACGGGAGCTAAGGGTGCCTAAAACATTTTCTAAGTCTTCTCCCAGGAGTGTTTTTGATGCCTCTCCTTCTGGTGTTTCTCCCTCAAATTCAATCAACTCTCCCAATGTAGACTCTTCTTCGTCTAAGGAAATGGATAACTGAGTAGATTGGGCAATGTATCGCAGCTTATCGATGGTCATTTCCATACGAGTGGCAATTTCTGACTCAGTAGGCTTGCGACCTATTTCTTGGGAGAGTATTTTTATGGTTTTCTTGATTCGGGAGATAGTTTCCCAGAGATAAACGGGGAGGCGTATGATGCGAGACTGATCGGCTATCGCCCGTGAAATTGACTGCTGAATCCACCAATAGGCGTAGGTCGAAAATCTATAACCTTTTTCTGGGTCAAACTTTTCTGTAGCCCGAATTAGCCCCAGACTTCCCTCCTGAATCAAGTCTGGGAAATCTACACCCCGATTCCGATGTTTTTTGGCGATTGAGACTACCAGCCGCAAGTTAGACTCCACCATCTTGTTCTTTGCTTTTTGACCCCTGTGAAGACGATTCCGAAATTCCGGCAAAGACATATTCAACGCCTTAGCCCATTCTCGCTCTTTGGGTTTTCGCTTAAAGCGTCGGGTCAATTGTTCTCTCGCTCGCTCTAATTCGAGCAAGTCACCAACTTGGTTAGCAAGTTCAATTTCTTCTTTTCCCTCTAGCAGTGGAAACCGACGAATTTCTTGCAGGTAAAGGTAAATCGAGTCTTCAGTATAAGATTCTTTCCTTGGCTTGCGATCGAGAAGAAAGTTAAAGGCTTCATACTGGAGGTGGTAAAGTTCCTGGGGATCAGAGGTGATAGCGGCGATCGCTTCCAACCGATGCAGATCGTAGTAAGTGGGATTGATGAGGTTAATCTCCCAAGATTTGATACTGGTTTTCCAATTCCAATCAGCATCAAAACTCTGGCGCGGATTAACCAAGATTAGCTGTTCATAGTCCTTGGTGCCGAGAAGCAAAAAATAGGAGGTAGGTTGGCAGAGACTATGGGCGATCGCTCTCATCCGACTCTTAGCAGCTTCAGAGGTTCTGAACTCGTCAGCCTGTAACTCGAACAACAATACTTGCAACTCACCATTTCTGTAATCGGCAATCAGATAAGCATCATTAACTGCCCAGGCACTCGGAGATGCTAGCTCCAAGTCTTCTATATTCAGGGACTCAGCAGCAGTGTTGTAACCAAGTTTCCGAAATAGAGTCGCTATACTCTTTGGACTATCCGCATTTTGTAGATCATCTAGCGTCAAATAACGCTTTTGCATTTCTGGAGAATAGTTGTTTTTGGTAGTGCTGAGGCAATCGCCTCTTAAGTAGGTCGGTCAAATTAATTAGAAAGCGGTATATTAATTAACTTTCATAATACATTTTCCACAGTAGCATGCACGCTAACAACTCCAAATCAGCCGAGAATATACTGTCTACCGATAATTTACAACTCATACGCGAAGCGTTAATGAATACTCCGAGCCATTACATCCTCAATCTTGCCCTGCTTGGTAAAAGTATTGCGCCGAAAGCCAATGTTGCCATTACCATTGGGGCGATTCTTCCGGATATTCCCATTTTTGTCTTTTATTTCGTCGCCAAATTCATCTATAAGCTGCCAGAACGCCAGATTTGGTCAGAAGCCTACTACGAACCATTTTGGCAAATTATTATCGCTCTCTCCCACTCCTTGCCTCTTGCCTTGATTGGCTTATTCATCTCCCTCTATTTCGGGTGGAAACCAGGAGCGATCGCCTGTGTCAGTATGATTCTCCATTCCCTTTTCGATTTCCCAGTCCACCACGACGACGCCCATCGGCACTTCTTCCCTTTTAGTGATTATCGCTTCATTAGCCCGCTCTCCTACTGGGATCCGAAGCATTACGGAAGCATTGTTGCTTTTGTGGAGTTGTCACTGGTGCTAGCAGTAACTCCCCTAGTCTTTGATTTACTCTATTCCAGATTCGCTAAAGTATTAGTGATTGTTATTGAACTGCTTTACGTGGTTGGATATCTTCGCTTTTACATTTTCTAGGGAGATCCTAGCTTAGTGTTATTATCTTGTTTGAAGGGAAAAGGAATTTTGAGCGGATGAATCTGCCACCCACTCCAGAACTCTCTCTTTATAAGCTAACTCAAGGGTTAGATCGTTCTCCCCAACCCTTGGTTGTTAGTGCTACCACGCTTCATACCTTGGTGGGGGCGTTCATCGATCTCTTGATTGAACAGCAGCTAGTGACGACGGTTTGGGTTAAACTGCCACGCACTGACGGCTGGTTGAAGGAAATCAAGCGATATCAGCAGCAGAGGCGTGCCGATCTGATTTACCTTTGCAGTATTAAAGGAGCCACCCCCTCCCCATCCTCTTTCGGGCAACCATCATCCCAGCGTTACCAACCAGCATCTCGGATAGTTCCCATTCAGCTAGAAGCAAGCTCTCAGCTAAAACGGGAATCCTTTCTGGTGGTGTTATCGCCTCAATTTTGCGGTCTAATTCTCGCTGAGCAGCAAACCGTCAAAGGGCCTCCGAAACAGTTACCTGCCGAGCCTCAGCCGCCTCATCTGAAGATGGTATGTAGCTTTGAGCCATCTGTGATTCAAAGAGTTTTGGCGGGGATTAAACAAGCGATCGCGATCTCCGATACTACCCCCGAAGATTTACTCACTGACTCAGATTTCCCTTTTCCCTTTCCCTCCTCTCCTAACTCAGCTCTGCTTGCGAATTTATTGCTCAAACAAGTCCAGCGCACAGAAGCCATTCAGCCGGACGAAACCTTCCCCACTCTACAGACAACCACAGCGACTTTAACTGAATCCCTGCACCTCAAAGACGAGTTTGTCAGACATCTGGCGCGGGAACTACGTACCCCCCTAACCCACATGAAAACTGCCTTGAGTCTATTAGAGTCAAAGCAGTCAAAGGAGCGGCGCAAGCGCTATCTGGAACTACTGCATCGAGAGTGCGATCGCCAAAATTCTCTCATTTCTGGTTTGCTGGAATTGGTACAACTAGACCACACTCCCGTAATATCAGTCTCACCTGTACTTCTAGAAGACTTTGTCCCAGGCATCGTCAGCACCTATCAACCCCTTGCCGAAGAAAAAGGCATCCAGCTAGGATATACTATTCCCGCTGGTTTCCCCCCCATATCCTGTCCAACCCCCTGGCTGAGGCAAATCATCCTCAATTTGCTCAATAACAGCCTCAAATTCACTCCGCCTAATGGTCGGGTTTCTGTGCAAGCCGCTCTAAAAAACGAATGTGTTGAGCTAACTTTCAGTGACACCGGCATCGGTATTGCCACTAGCGATCTCCCGAAAATCTTCAACAGCTTTTATCGAGGACGAACTGCTAATGGTGAAGATACTATTGGTGCTGGCTTAGGCTTGACAGTTGTGCAACAACTCCTCCGGCGCTGCGGTGGTTCTATTTCTGTGACTAGCAAATTGGGTAAAGGGTCAACTTTTAAAGTGTTACTTCCGGTTGCCTCTGCTCAATTAGAAGATGAGTGAATTGTTAATATCTATAGCCTTCTGGAGATTTGAAACAAAAATGTTGAGCGCAGTCCCCATCTATAATCTTTGATTTAGATGGGGTGCGTTCAAGTTGCCAACCACATGTTCTATTTGCTTAGCGATCGCCAGCAACTCCATCTCACGCCAGCGCTTACCGACAATCTGCATCCCAATTGGCAATCCCGTCTGAGTCTGTCCGATTGGGATAACGACCACTGGATGTCCGGTCAAGGCAAAGGGGACAGTGTAAGCACCAGAGGCCAGAAAATAAGGTACGCGCCTGCCATCTATGTCAATCGCCGTACCTGAGGGGCGGTGGGTAAAAGCGGGTGTGGCAGCTACCGGGCAGAGCCATACATCCCAGGTCGCAAGGGCTTCATCCATCTTTACAACTGAAGTTCCCCCGTACAGATGTACTAAAATGCATTTGAAAGCCTTATCCCATAATAAATAGAGCGATTGACCGACCTATATATGTACCCATGTAGGTTCTTGATTTATATCTGCGCTGCCGAAGGCACTCGCTTCGCGAGACCGCGGTAAACTGAAAAAAAAGGGCGATCGCCTCAAAATACCCATCAGAAGCCCCTTCAGAAGAT
>JBFRWF010000217.1:0-5634 GCA_051439465.1 Xenococcaceae cyanobacterium
ATCTAGGCAAATTAGGAAGTCGCCTGCACAAGCGATACCGCGCCGCCATCGCCCGAAGGAATAAGCTTCAGCGACTAGAAAAACAATATGAAAAGCTCCAGGCACTATATTCCGAAAAGCTCAGTCAGAAAGCAGATCCAGTTAGTGAAGGTTTAGCCGCAGGCTATTCCAATAAACCTTCACTAACTTCACTCCAGTTTGACTACTGGGTACAACAACTAAAAAACCTGCAGCAGCAATTGCAGGAACTGACTAGTCGGGTAGATAAGCTCCTAGCTACAGTTTGAAGGCCCTTGTAGGGTGGGCAAAATTGATTATCAGTAGATCACAAACTTCTTGGTTGAGACTGCACCCGGTGCAGGGCTGGGTAGGGGGAGAAATTAAATGCTTGAAGATGAATTACAGGCAACTAGAGTAGTGTTTGCTAACAAACCGCTCCAATTCTTGTTTGGCAGCCTCATTGTTGCGGTTCGCTTGGTCAAACAAAGTCATAAATTCTGTATTGGTGTAGGCAACTTTGACTCTTTCGGCTCCGAGTTGATTTGTGTGAAGCTCCTTCGGGTACACTCGGTCTCTTCTTTCGCGGACTAGCCCCGGGGAGGTACCTCGTGGTTCGACGATCGAGTGGTCGGACGCCAGCAGTAATTAGGTTTACTATTGAAAAAGAAGTGGCCACAAAAATCTGTAAGAGCCTTGGGGAGTGAGGGGTGCAGTTGTCAGAAAGAAATAAAGCCTTTCTTCCTAGCATCCAAGGAGCCAGTAGGAAAGGAGCGATCGCTTGAATTAAAGTTTTGCCTGTTCCCACACCTGCCAGAATCAAAGCCGCTTCTCGCATTGGGGCATCCATTTCTCTTCGACAAGCTTTTTGGTAGATAGCAAGAAGAGCTTCCCGCTGATGGGAATACAGATCATAAGCACCAACTAAGATGCGCTTGAGTACCAGCTCGTGATAGGTTCCGAAATAATTACTCATTACAAAAAACCTGGTAACTGTTCCTGGTACTGGTAACTGTTGACAGGCATTATAGCTAAAATCATCATAGAACCTTCAACCCGACTATGCCTTGGTTTGACTCTCGTTATCATCGTTTCGGGCAGATTCAACAACTAGACCCAGTTACCGACCATTGCCTGATTTGCCATTTATTGGCTGGGAAGCGAATTCCCTTGGGATATCACCCGTTCAATTAAATGCCATGAGTACATCAGAAAGCTCGACCTACCAATATGATATCGGCGGAAGTTTACCCGTTAATTCTCCTACCTACGTCACGCGGCAAGCAGATGAAGACCTTTATTTAGGCTTAAAGACAGGTCAATTCTGTTATGTACTCAACTCCCGGCAAATGGGCAAATCCTCCCTCCGAGTAAGAACTATGCAGCGCTTGCAAGCAGAGGGGTTTGGTTGTGCTGCTATTGATATTACTGCTATTGGAACCTCCGATATTCCCCCAGAAGAATGGTATGCCAGCCTAATTGATAGCATTGTTAGCAGTTTGGATTTATATGATACTTTTGATTTAGATTCTTGGTGGTCAAATAATAGCAGATTAACCAATATAAAGCGATTAAGTAAGTTTATTGAAGAAGTCCTGCTGTCGCAAACTTCTCAAAACTTAGTTATTTTTGTCGATGAAATCGACAGTACCCTCAGTCTAAATTTCAAGGTGGATGACTTTTTTGCCTTGCTCCGTGCCTGTTACAACCAGCGGGTGGATAAACCCTCATACAATCGCCTCACGTTTTGTCTGCTAGGAGTTGCCTCGCCAAGCAATTTGATTGAAGATAAAAAACGCACTCCGTTTAATATTGGTCAGGCGATCGCTCTTTATGGTTTCGGGGTTCACGAAATTGAGCCGTTAAGGAAGGGTTTGCTGGGAAAGGTGAGTGACCCCCAGGCGGTGATGAGGGAGATATTGTCGTGGACGGGTGGGCAACCCTTTCTGACTCAGAAGTTGTGCAAGCTGATGGAGTTAGAATCAGCAGAGGATAATTCTCCATCAGTAGAGCAGGTAGTGAGAGCGCGGGTAATTGAAAATTGGCAGTCCCAAGATGAACCAGAGCATTTGAAAACTATCAGAGACCGCCTGTTAATGAATGAAAAAAAGGCCAGTCGTCTTCTGGGATTATATCAACAAGTTCTGCAAGCAGAAGAACAGGGGACAGAAGCTAGTCTAGCCTCAGATGATAGTCCCGAACAGATGGAATTGCGTCTCACAGGTTTGGTGGTGAAAAGGGAAGGAACTTTAAGGGTAACCAATCCCATTTATCAGCAAGTATTTAATAAGAGCTGGGTAGAGAAAGAATTAAATAATTTGCGTCCCTATTCAGAGAATTTTAACGCTTGGATAACTTCTGAATGTCAGGATGAATCCAGATTGTTAAGAGGACAGGCGTTAAAAGAAGCACTGACTTGGGTAGCGGGGAAAAGTTTGAGCAACTCCGACTATCAGTTTTTGAGCGCATCTCAGTCGGTGGAGAAGCAGGCAATAGAACTGGAAAGAATGGAAGCTGAAATTAATTTAGAAGCAGAGAGAAAGCAAAGGGAAGCAGCAGAAAAAGCAAAGCAGATTTTAACGACAGCGAATAAAGAAGCAACCTTAGCGAAGAAAAAAGCCGAGCGTCGGGTGGCGATTGGCTCTGTTTTCTTGGCAATCTCTTTGGTAGGAGGAGTAACAATTGCTGGGATAGCGAATAAGCTGCTACAAGAAGCACAGATAGGGACAAAATTAGAACAGCAAGGAGTTAATATTCTACGACGGTTTGAGTCTGGTAGTGGTGAAATAGATATGTTGCTCGAAGCAATGCAGACTGGGCAAAAATTGTATGAAATAGTCAAAGATGGTCGCCCCCTCAAAGAATACCCTGCCATTAGTCCTCTCTATACTTTACGGACTATTCTTGATAACATCCATCAACGGAATCAGCTAGAAGGGCATCAGTACAAGGTCAAGAGTGTAGTATTTAGCCCCGACTCCCAGCTGCTCGCTACCGCCTCATGGGACAAAACAGCCAGAGTCTGGGATAGGGCGGGCAATCTGGTTACTGAGTTGAAGGGGTATCAGTCCGGGGTCAAGAGCTTGGTATTTAGCCCCGACTCTAAGCTGCTCGCTACCGCTTCAGGAGACAAAACAGCCAGAGTCTGGGATAGGGCGGGCAATCTGGTTACTGAGTTGAAGGGGCATCAGAACGGGGTCAATAGCGTGGTATTTAGCCCCGACTCCCAGCTGCTCGCTACCGCCTCATGGGACAAAACAGCCAGAGTTTGGGATAGGGCGGGCAATCTGGTTACTGAGTTGAAGGGGCATCAGTCCGGGGTCAAGAGCGTGGTATTTAGCCCCGACTCCCAGCTGCTCGCTACCACCTCTAGGGACAATACAGCCAGAGTCTGGGATAGGGCGGGCAATCTAGTTACTGAGTTGAAGGGGCATCAGGACTCGGTCAATAGGGTGGTATTTAGCCCCGACTCTAAGCTGCTCGCTACCGCCTCTAGGGATAATACAGCCAGAGTCTGGGATAGGGCGGGCAATCTGGTTACTGAGTTGAAGGGGCATCAGGACCAGGTCTATAGGGTGGTATTTAGCCCCGACTCTAAGCTGCTCGCTACCGCCTCTAGGGATAATACAGCCAGAGTCTGGGATAGGGCAGGCAATCTGGTTACTGAGTTGAAGGGGCATCAGGACCGGGTCAATAGCGTGGTATTTAGCCCCGACTCTAAGCTGCTCGCTACCGCCTCTAGGGATAATACAGCCAGAGTCTGGCGGGTTGAGGGATTGGATGAATTGCTGGCAAGGGGTTGTGAGTGGCTGGATGATTATCTGAAGACTCATCCGAAGGATTTGGAAAGGCTTCCAGTTTGTCAAGATGAATCTATCTTGAGTGCAAGAGGGCTATATTTGGTTACCGAAGGGGAGAAGATAGCGAGAACAGGGAATTTTGATGAGGCTGTTGCTACTTTCCGCAAAGCACAAGAATGGAATCCCGATCTAGACTTTGACCCAGAAGCAAAAGCAAGTATTGCTTTGGTTAAGAAGGGAGTGGAACTTGTAAAAGATGGTAAGGTCAAAGAAGCTATTGCAGCATACAACAAAGCACAAAACCTAGATCGCACCTTAGTAATTTCTGCTAAATCTTGGAACGAGCTTTGTTGGTTCGGTAGTCTGCACGCATACCCTGCTGAGGTGATATTTGCTTGTGAAAAAGCAGTAGCACTTGAACCTGAACATGGAGGAATTCGAGATAGTCGCGGTCTTGCTAGGGCGCTTACTGGGGATACAGCAGGAGCGATTGAAGATTTTCAGGCAGTTTTAGAATTGTCTGGAGGTAGAGCCAAAGAAAAACGACAGCTAAAACGACAGCTCTGGATTGATGCTCTACGTAAGGGAGAGAATCCTTTTACGGCAGAAGAGATTAAGAGTTTATTCGATGAATGAAACTGACGTACTGTCAAAGAAGTTTGAAAGCCCTTGTAGGGTGGGCAAAATGGATTATAGTTAGAGGTCAATCTAAAATCTAAAATCACTCAATCTAAAATCAGATGACACCAGTGGCATACCAGCACAACTCCTTGACCAATTAACGGCAATCTAAAATCCTTTGACCGATGAATCACATCTATGCCAGATATCCCCTCAGAGAATACCAACAAGAATGGATTGAAGAAATTTGGGCAGCTTGGAACAACGGAAAACGTTCTGTCTTAGCACAATTAGCAACAGCTGCCGGAAAAACTGTTGCCTTTGCCCATATAAGTCACGATTTTTTTAGACAGGGCAAAAAAGTCTTAGTGATTGCCCATCGCCTTGAATTAGTCGAGCAAGCCGCAGAAAAACTCTCAGCAGTTATTGGGGAGTCAGTGGGTATTATCAAACACGGATTTAAACTGCATCCATCCAGAAACATACAGGTTGCCAGCATCCAAACCTTGGTAAGGAGAAACCTGTCGGAGGTTCTGCCCGACATCGGACTATTGATTTGTGATGAAGCACATCTAGCCTGCGCTTCATCCTATCGGCAAATTTTTTCTTTTTACGACAATGCAGTGATTTTGGGTGCAACCGCTACACCGCAGCGCACGGACGGTCAAGGTTTCAAAGATTTATTCGATCACCTAGTCCTGGGCAGGAGCACCGAGACATTGATTCAACAGGGGTATCTGAGCAAATTTCGCTTATTTGCCACCGACCAAACCATCTCAACAGTTGGAGTCACAAAGTCTAGAGGAGACTTTCTCGCCTCCGATTTAGCCTTGGCAGTTAATACCCAGGTAGGGGTTGCAGATGTATTGGATAACTGGAGAAAATTTGCCAATGGCCTGCGCACAGTCATTTTTGCCTCTAGCTTGGAACACAGCAAAGCGATCGCAGCCGCTTCGCGGAAGTCAAAAGTCAAAAGGCAAAAGGCAAAAGGAGGGAGATTGATTGGTGAGCTACATAACTTCGCCAACTTACAATGAGCGTCTTACTTTTGACTTTTGACTTTTGCATGCAAGCCTTTGAGCGCAGCGAGTGGGGTAGAAGCCTCTCACTTAGATGGAGAAACAGAACTCAGTCGCAGGCGAGATATCCTCAACCTATTTAGAGAAGGAGAAACCCAAGTCATTACCAACTATCAGATCCTGGCTGAAGGCTACGA
>JBFRWF010000218.1:0-14328 GCA_051439465.1 Xenococcaceae cyanobacterium
CAAGTCATCATGACTCCCTCTCTTTGTAAACTTTTGTAACGTTCCTGATTAAAACCTTATCGCTCTCTTAGCTGACTGGGCAGGAGTGATAACCGTATGAGTATTAATACTTTCCTCTTTCTGAAAAACTTAAATCCTAAGTGCTCTTCCTCCGTCCATGCCTAGCCTTTCGATTGTTATTCCCACTCTCAATGAAGCTGCTTGCTTAGGACTTACCCTCCGCTGTCTTCGCCTGCTAGAGCCACCTCCAGCCGAAATCATTGTTGTCGATGGTGGCAGCCAGGACGAAACTGTTACCATTGCCCACAATTATGGTATTACTGCCATTTCCTGCCCCCAAGCAGGACGAGCCATCCAGATGAACCAAGGCGCTCTTGCGGCTACAGGAGAGTTCTTGTGCTTCCTCCATGCTGATACGTTAGTCCCCCCTGATTTAGTGACTCTCATCGAGATGACTTTAGCTGAGCCTCAAGTTGCCTGTGGCGGCTTTATTTCTTTGATGACAGGGGAAAATACTACCCGCTGGGGCGTATCCTTCCACAACTACCTCAAGACTTACTATGCACCCTTTCTCTTTCGTCCTCACCTCTTTTTTTTAAAGGGACTCCGGCTGCTATTTGGCGACCAAGTCATGTTCTGTCGCCGGACTGATTTCTGGCAGTGTGGGGGCTTCGACGCAAATTTGCCTATCATGGAAGATGCGGATTTATGCCTCAAGTTAGTCCGGCGGGGGCGCATCCGCCTGCTCAATCGCGTGGTACAATCTTCTGACCGCCGCGTGGCTAAGTTAGGTATCCTCAAAGCCAATGCGATTTATGCCTGGGTTGGTTTTCTCTGGGGTTTGGGAGTTTCAGCTACCTATCTCAAGCGGTTCTATGCCGACATTCGTTAGACTCAGTCAAGGATTTTGTCAATATGTCTGTTGATTGAGACTCCAATCATAGGGCAATAATTATTATGGAGATTTGTCGTCGCCTGAAATCGAGTGTGCTGAAATTTTTGATTCGACTCAAATTTCCCTCCGTCTGCCACATCTCAACCGCCGAATTAGCTGCTTGGTTGGAGAACTGTCACAGAAAACCACCTTTGTTGCTGGATGCCCGAACTCCTCAAGAATATGCGGTCAGCCACCTCCAAGAGGCGCACTTGAGTCCGGAGGACTTACAGGAGTTAATTGATTCGACTGGGCTTTCTCCCTCAACTCCCATTGTCACCTATTGCTCGGTTGGCTACCGCTCGGCTATTCTCGCTCAGCGACTACAAGAGAAGGGCTACGAGCAAGTTTTTAATCTCGAAGGCTCTCTTTTTGCCTGGTTCAGTGAGAACCGCCCTGTTTACCAGGGTGGGCAACAAGTCAGGCAAATTCATCCCTACAATCAATTTTGGTCGCTCTGGCTCGAATGCCCCTAAATAAGCACATTCCAAGATTATTTTTTTTTATGAGTCAACCTATTTCTCCCCTGCCCCTACCCCCCGGTGAATTTGGCTTCCCGATTATTGGTGAAACCTTAAGCTTTTTCAGAGATCCGGACTATGGTAAAAAGAAGCATGAAAAATATGGGCCGATATTTAAAACTCGGTTATTAGGGAGTCCGACGCTCTTTGTCAAAGGCTCAGAAGCCAATCAGTTCGTTTTAACCAACGAGAACGAATATTTTGTGGTAACTTGGCCCCCTAGCACTAAGGCTCTGTTGGGTCCACTGTCTCTTGCACTGCAAACGGGAGGCGAGCATCAAAACCGGCGTAAACTATTGGCGCAAGCATTTATGCCCAGGGCTTTATCGGGCTATATTGCCGCAATACAGGAGATCACTCAAACATATTCCCAAAAATGGGCTGAGCAGGAGCATTTGACCTGGTATCCAGAACTGCGAAACTATACCCTTGATATCGCCTGCAAGTTGCTGGTTGGCATCGATCAAGGTTCTCAAACTGAGCTGGGGCATCTGTTTGAAGCCTGGTCCAGAGGACTATTTTCTATACCTCTAGCCCTTCCCTGGACGCGTTTTGGAAAGGCTAAACGGTGTCGTAAGCAGCTGCTGATGCTGGTTGAAGAAACTATTCGCAAGCGTCAACAGGCTGCAGAACCGGGAACCGATACTCTGGGTCTTTTGCTCCAAGCCAGAGACGAACAGGGCAACGGGCTTAGTCTGGCTGAACTAAAGGATCAGATTCTATTGCTGCTATTTGCCGGACACGAAACCCTGACTTCGGCGATTGCCTCTTACTGCTTGCTGGTAGCGCAGCATCCCCAGGTTTGGGAAAAACTGCGGGCTGAGCAACAGGCTTTTAATCTAGAGTGGCCGCTTACACTAGATCATCTTAAGCAAATGACCTATCTAGACCAGGTTTTGCGAGAGGTTTTGCGACTGGTTCCACCGGTGGGGGGCGGCTTCCGCAAAGTAGTAAAAACCTGTGAGTTTGGCGGGTATAAAATTCCAGAGGGGTGGAATGTGCTCTATGAGATCAACCAAACCCACTTGAACCCAAACGAGTATTCTGAGCCAAATGCTTTCCGTCCTGAACGCTTTGGGATAGGACTGGGTGCAGCAAGAAATAAGTATAGCTATTTGCCATTTGGCGGTGGCATCCGCGAATGTATTGGGAAGGAATTTGCACGCTTGGAAATGAAGATTTTTGCAGTCCATTTGCTGCGCCACTACACCTGGGAGCTACTGCCTGCTCAAGATCTCACTATGGTTGTTGTGCCTACACCTCATCCCCGTGACAACCTACGGGTGAAGTTTCAGCCATATCGGGGAGCATAAGTAGGTGGACAAAAATAAATATAAAACCCGGATGAGGTGTTAGGTGTTTGGGTTAGCTGTTCCCTTTCAGGCCCTTGTTCCCTTTCGGGCCCTTGTTCCCTGTTCCCTGTTCCCTTTCTCCTCCATTTTCTAATTAATTTGACCAACCTACTTAAAGCGGAGTTACATACAGAAAGGATTGAGACCCCACCAGTCTGATTGCGGGACAAAGACGGTATTCCTGACTCACTTGGTACGGCTAATACTACTTTTTTTTCTTGTCAACCAATTGCAAATAATATTTACATTGATTTATATTTGTTTACATAAGCCTAAACAAGGAGAAAAACATGACTACAAGTGGCTATAGAACCGAAGAGGGAGGCCGACTCAACAACTTTGCTGTTGAACCTAAGATTTATGTAGATCAGACCTCACGGGCTGGCTTTACCCAGTATGCTGAGAAGCTCAATGGTCGTCTAGCAATGATTGGTTTCGTCTCCCTCTTAGGGCTCGAAGTCTTCACCGGACACGGCTTGATTGGATGGCTAACCAGCCTGTAAGCACTGCGCTTTCCCTTAACTTAATCCCAGAAAATCAACTCACAGAAAATTCCAGAGGAATATTATGAAAACTGATTTTGACATTCTCACCAATAAAGATTTGTTTGTCCCCGTTGTTTTTCGCTCTAATTTCAACAAATTTGAGTCTATTAATGCCAATCAAGCTTGGTCGTTGTTTTTCACGGCGGGTCAGGACGATAATAAGCTGGGACTAAAGACTGAATTAGGCAAGTTTTTCACTTATCTCTTGATTGCTGTGGGAGTGACGGGGACTGTTTGGGCGCTAATTTTCAGTAACTTTGCATAAGGGCGTTTTAAGCGGCATTTTTATCGACATTGAGCACCCGGTGCTCTTGTGTATGAGGAGTACTAAGAGCCTTCCGGAAAACCGCTCCGCCGCCAATGCATCCCTTTTAGCACTTAGCAGCAAACTATTGATGAGTTCACAATCCTACTTAGGGCTTGCTGAAAAAGTATCCCGAGGGAATCTAGAAGCCACACAGCGCCGCCTTATGGTAGTTTCGTCCCGAAGATTTCCAAATTTACCCAGTGCTCTGCCTCCGGCAGCGTCGCGAAGCGACTCCCGCTGATGAAAATGCAAGGGTTTTGAGACTCTAGACTTTATAACGAAGCACTTGTTTGGGGAAAAAAGGCTTGAAACCCTTATCTGTACTATATTCCACTTTTATTCAGCAAGCCCTACTTAGTTCACTACAAAACTCTTTGGACTTAGCTAACCATTACACTAACATTGATTAAAGGTTCTCTTATGTCACAGCAACAGTCTCTAACAGCTCCCTCGCCAACCACAGAGCAGAAACTGAATCTGGTGGCCTTGCTGTTTTTTTTCCTGGGAGCCTTGCACATTTACCAGAAACTCAGGATGGGGAAATACTGGTTGGCAGCGGCGGGCGACGTTGCCTTAGAGCAGTTCATGAAAGCCAGTCTGTGGGCAGTCATGCTGACAGGCATCGCAGAAATTTGGTCTCAGGTACCTAGGTTCTAAGGACAAGGAACAGGAGGATAAAGTCATGCAAAAAGTAAAGCTGGGAAGTCACGGACCGACCGTGAACGCCTTGGGCGTGGGGACTTGGGCTTGGGGAGATTCCCTGTTTTGGAGCTATGGCAAAGACTACGGTGCGCAGCAAGTCCTCGAAGCGTTTCAAGCCTCAATCGAGAGTGGAGTGACTTTTTTTGATACGGCTGAGGTTTACGGACTGGGAGAATCGGAGCGGCTACTGGGACAGTTCATCAAGCAACTCTCGCCCCAGGCACCAGTGCAGGTGGCAACCAAGTATTTCCCCTTCCCCTGGCGATGGCAACAACAAGCGGTTGGGGCTGCCCTCAGTGCTAGTTTAGAGCGGCTGCAAGTTGACCAAGTAGTACTGTATCAAGTCCACTGGCCATTTGAGTTATTTTTGAAGCAGAAAAACTTGATGGCTGCCCTGGCTGCAGAAGTGAAACGGGGAAGAATTCAAGCGGTTGGGGTAAGCAACTATTCCGCGCGACAGATGAAACTGACACAGCAATACCTAGCAGAACAGGGCATTCCCCTGGCCGTCAATCAGGTGCGCTACTCGTTACTGAATCGAGAAATTGAACGGAATGGAGTGTTGGAGGCAGCCTGCCAGTTGGGGGTGACGATTCTGGCCTACTGCCCCCTGGCACAAGGCTTGTTGACTGGCAAGTACAGCCCAGAAAAAGTGAATATCCCTCAAGGTGCTAGGCGGCTTGACCCACGTTTCAGTCGGAAAGGGCTAGAGAAAATTGCGCCGTTATTGACCTTGCTGCGGCGCCTGGGCGAAAAATACCAGAAAACGCCGGCACAAGTCTCCCTCAACTGGCTGATCGCTCAGGGAGGGGTGATGCCAATTCCCGGGGCGAAGACAGCCGAACAAGCTCGCCAGAATGCCGGAGCACTGGGATGGCAGCTCTTGCCCGAGGACGTGGAACAGCTTGCTCAAGCCAGCTAATGGGACTTAAACGATAAAAAGAGTGAAATTAGAGTTAGCTTTGTTCTAATTGACCTGCATACCTCTACGGCTGGCAGCGATCGCACAAACCATGCACCGTAATTTCATAATCATCCACGGTTAACCCCGGGCGCAGGTTTTGAAAATTCACACCCTGAAACTGCTCCCAGGCAATATCTTCAATAGCACCGCAGGTTCGGCAACGAAAATGGTGATGGGCCTCCACATTGGCATCATAGCGGCACACCCCCTCTTCTAAGAGCACCTCACGCACCAGTCCCACATCCCGCAGCGCCTGAAGCGAGCTATACACGGTCGCTTGAGAAGATGTGGGCGCATCTCGGTTGAGATCGTTCAAAATCTGCTCTGCCGTCGGGTGGTCCGTGCGCGACAGCAAGTTTGCATAGACCGCAAACCGCTGGGGCGTCACCCGCAAGCGCTTAGATTTTAAGATCTGTACAATCTGATTTGCCTGCTGCTGCATAGCCACAATTTCCCAATGCTGACCCAAATTCCTTGATGAAGAAACGCCATCATTAACAATGGGCGTGTTCTTTAAGAATAACATTCCTTTCTAGAAATCGCACCCATCTTTTAAAGTTATGAATTCATGAGTAATTATTCCTATTGACTTAATCTTAAGTTAGAATTATTCTGAATTAAGAAAAAGTTTTCAACCATAGAGAGGTAAGTATGGCTGTTATCGAACGTTTACCTGACGTTGTGTTTAAGACCCGCGTCCGCGATGAGTCTGTGCCCGGTTCCAACCCCTACCGCTGGGAAGACAAAACCACCCAAGATATCTTCGGCGGCAAGAAGGTCGTTGTTTTTTCACTGCCAGGTGCTTTCACCCCCACCTGCTCCTCTAACCACTTGCCTCGGTACGAAGAGCTCTACGATGAGTTCAAAGCCCAGGGCGTTGACGAAATCATCTGCATCTCAGTCAACGATGCTTTTGTGATGTTCCAGTGGGGGAAGCAAATCGGCGCGAAGAATGTCTTTTTGCTGCCCGACGGCAACGGCGAATTTACCCGCAAGATGGGCATGCTGGTAGACAAGTCTAACCTTGGGTTTGGCATGCGGTCCTGGCGCTACTCTATGCTGGTAGACGACGGCAAGATTGAGAAAATCTTTGTCGAGCCAGACTTTAGTGACAACTGCCCTACCGACCCGTTTGAGCTTTCTGATGCAGACACCATGCTGGCTTACCTGAAAGGGGCTGAGTCTGGCGGGGTGTCTGAGCCTCGCTTGACCTTTGTTGGCTAATTAGGGATTTGCGGGCCCATCGCTTTAGGACAAAGGGGGTAGCATTGCCCTCTTTGTCCTTCTTGCAGTCTTTTTACAACCGTCTCAACTTGATTGAGGGATTAAATCATGAAACTTTCTAGCCAAAATCTCCACACCCGCTTGGACACCCTCTACGACGCCATTGTGGTGGGTGGCGGCATGGGCGGACTCTCTGCTGCGATCTACCTAGCTCGCTATGGCCTCAAGTGTCTAATTATCGAAAAGGGGCGAGGGCGCTCGCTGTGGATGCAAGATTTGCGCAACTATCTAGGCTTTGACCCGACAACTCCCGGTCGCGACATTTTGGCCCACGGGACGAAACAGGCACTGCACTGGGGAACCGATTACTTGCGCGGCTACGTCGAAGAGGTTACCGAGGAAGACGAAACCTTTGCCGTGCGGGTGAAAGTGGGCAAGCAAAACAGCACCTACCCGGTGTTTCATAGCAAATACCTGATTGCGGCCTCTGGCGTCATCGACGTGCTGCCCCAGCTAGAAGATATGCAAAACGTTTATGATTATGCGGGCTACACGCTGCACGTCTGTATGATCTGCGATGGCTTTGATATGTGGAACCAAAAAGCCGTCCTGATTGCTGGGTCTGAGGGGCAAATCAACACGGCATTTGTTCTGAACTGGTTTACACCCTATATATCTGTGCTCACCCACGGGTTATATGAGGTCAGCGACGCGATGAAGCAAAAGCTGGCGGAGCACGGGTATCCCCTCTATGAAGCACCCATTGCTCGGTTCCTCGGTGAAAACCATCAGCTCAGTGGTGTAGAACTCACCGACGGCACCGTTGTAGATGCAACCACGGGTCTCATTAGTATGGGGTCGATCTACCATAACCACTACCTCAAAGGCATCGAAGGGCTCACCTGGGATGGTGAAAACCTGATCACCAACGATATGGCCCAAACCACCCACGAGCGTATTTTTGCCCTAGGTGATTTAAAGAAGGGGCTCAATCAGGTGACTATCGCAGTGGCAGATGGTACGCTGGCAGCGACCCAAATCTGGCGTAATATTCGCCGGGCGAGCCCACCTCGCAAGTGGGAAGAAAACCTGACCAAAGCTCCTGCCCTTTTATAAGCGCATGTCGCCGCCCAGATAAGGTTCAAAGTGACCCACACTGTCATTCCCTTCAATCCCCGGTGTCATACCGGGTTTTTTTGTGGGCGCTCGCTACAGATAATTGTAACGCTACTCGAATCTCCCATCTATAACCCTTATTATGTAAAGCTTTCAGCCTTAGCGACTGAAATTGTTCTGGATCTAAAGTAACACCGATCGCAGGACAAAGACGGTATTCCTGACTCACTTGGTACGGTTAATACTACCTTTTTATCTTGTCAAGCAATTGCAAATTATATTTACATTGCTTTATATTTATTTACATAAACCTGAGCAAGGAGAAAAACATGACTACAAGTGGCTATAGAACTGAAGAGGGAGGCCGACTCAACAACTTTGCTGTTGAACCTAAGGTTTATGTAGATCAGACCTCACGGGCTGGCTTTACCCAGTATGCTGAGAAACTCAATGGTCGTCTGGCAATGATTGGTTTCGTCTCCCTCCTAGGGCTCGAAGTCCTCACCGGACATGGCTTGATTGGATGGCTCACCAGCCTGTAGACACTGCGCTTTCCCTTATGAACAAGCTATTAGCTGAAAAATTAGTTGCTCAGCCTTACAATCTTCAAAACTGGCAAAAAGGTTATCTCTCTCAACCCAACGAATACGAATATTGGATTGATGAAATTGAGGGAGAGATTCCTACTGGTTTGCAGGGAACTCTATTTCGCAATGGTCCTGGTTTATTGGATCTTCACGGCACTCCCATCCACCATCCTTTTGACGGAGATGGCATGGTTTGTGCCATTTCCTTTATGGAAGGACGTGCCCTTTTTCGCAACCGCTTTGTTCGAACCGAAGGATATGTTCGGGAACAGCAAGCGGGTAGAATTCTCTATCGGGGAGTGTTTGGCACCCAAAAAGCAGGGGGCTGGTGGAATAATGCATTCGACTTCAAGCTCAAAAATATTGCCAACACCAACATTATTTACTGGGGCGGCAAATTGCTAGCTTTGTGGGAAGCTGCCGAACCCCACCGTTTGCATCCATCTACATTAGAAACCAAAGGACTGGATTACTTAGATGGAGTGTTAGAACCAGGAGATGCTTTTGGTGCTCATCCGTGGGTCGATCCCTGCTGTCAATTAGATGGTGGCACTCCAACTTTGGTGAATTTTTCTCTGAAAGTGGGTCTTTCGAGCACTATTACCGTTTACGAATTCAATTTAGAAGGCAAGTTAGTACGACGTCACGCCCACAGCATTCCCGGCTTTTCCTTTATCCACGACTTTGCTATTACCCCCAACTACTGCATCTTTTTCCAAAATCCCATAACTTTTAATCCCATTCCTTTTGTGTTGGGATGGCGCGGTGCTGGGGAGTGCATTAGATTTCAGCGGGACAAACCGACAAGCATTGTGGTAATTCCTCGTACTCCTCCTTATCGAGAAGTAAAGATTTTGCAGGCTAACTCAGGTTTTGTGTTTCATCATGCCAATGCCTTTGAGTTGAAAGACAAAATTTACATCGATTCCATTTGCTACGATTCTCTGCCAGAAGTAGAACCTGGCGCAGATTACAAGGAAACTAATTTTGAAGCTCTGGCACCAGGGCAATTGTGGCGATTTACTCTCAACTTACAAGAGGGAAGCGTAGGGCGTCAGATGCTAGATAGTCGTTGCTGCGAGTTTCCTGCCATTAATCCGGACAAAGTTGGGCGTCTCTACCGCTATTTATTTACCGGTGCTGCCCACAATCCTCAGGGAAATGCTCCCCTCCAAGCCATTCTCAAATTAGACTTGCATACCCAAGAGCGTCAGCTTTGGTCTTTTGCCCCCCAAGGCTATGTCAGCGAACCAATTTTTGTCCCTCAACCAGATGCTCTCAGTGAAGATGAGGGGTGGTTATTAACAATGGTTTACGATTCGAGTCGTCACTGTTCTCAGGTGGCGATTTTAGATGGGCAAGACTTAGATAAGGGTCCTATCGCCTTACTGCACTTGAAGCACCACATTCCTTATGGCTTGCATGGTAGTTGGACAAGTCAGTGCTTTATAAGCTGATGGGGAACTGGGGACTGGGGAGCAGGGGAGTAAGTCAAACAGTTACCAGCCCCTGACGGGGAATTCAAAATTCAAAATTCAAAATTCAAAATGAATAATTAATTGAATCCCCGCAAAAGGAAAATCAGAAATTTAGCTGGAGTTTAGACTAACGACACCAAGTGAAACAGCCTCAACCAGCAAATTAGATGTGTGACAGCTTAGTGTAGGTAGTTCACACTGCTAGGTGTTCCTGAACAGCATGAACTAACTGTTTTGTCCAGTGGTGGGCAGATTCAGCGCTAGCGGCTTCCACCATAACGCGGATCAATGGTTCAGTTCCAGATGCCCGGACTAAAACTCGTCCCTGATCTGCCATAGCGGTTTGAGCCATTGCAATCGCTTTTTGCAATGGCTCGCAGTCTTGCCAATTACAGCGGCGATCGCGGTCTTCTACTCGGACATTACGCAAAAGCTGGGGATAGGTTTGAAAGCTTTGATCTACTAATTCTGCTAAAGAAATACCAGACTGACGAACCAAAGATGCCAGATGTAGGGCAGTTTGTACGCCATCTCCCGAAACACCGTGGTGGTGGCAGATAATATGACCGGATTGCTCGCCCCCTAGCATTGCCCCACTACGCCACATTTGAGCCTGAACATGCTGATCGCCAACAGCCGTGCGTATTAGTTTACCCCCAAGTTTTTCCCAAGCTCTTTCAAAGCCTAGATTCGCCATTACCGTAGCAACAATCAGATGTTCTGGCAATTGATTCTGCTCTTTGAGGGTTTGACCCCAAAAATAGAGGATATAATCTCCATCCACAACCCTACCACGAGGGTCTACTGCCATCACTCGATCTGCATCACCATCAAAGGCAAAACCTAAATCGGCTCTATGTTCCTTAACAGCCTGTTGCAGTAAACCCAGATGAGTTGAGCCACAGTTGACATTAATGCGATCGCCGTCTGGCTTGTTATGCAAACAGATTACTTGGGCTCCCAATGCCTGAAAGACTGAAGGTGCTAGCTCTACAGAGGCTCCCCAAGCTAGGTCTAGGACAATCCGCATACCCTGAAAATCTATTCCTGCTGGGAGCGATCGCTGCAAGGACTGAACATAATCTCTTACCAAAGATGGGCGATGATAATGCTTACCCCAAGCCTGAGCAGATGGAGCAGTTTCCCTAGAGGCGAAAGGGAAAGTGTCCGTGTCAGCCATCGCCACTTGTCCAATAGTACTGCCCTTACTACCAGCAGCACCCCTTAATGCCGCTTCAATCTTTTGGGCACATGATGCCGACAGCTTCGTTCCATTACTGCCAAAAAACTTAATTCCGTTATCCTCTGGTGGATTGTGGCTAGCGGAAATCATGACTCCTCCCACCGCGTCCGTAACCCTGGTAAGATAAGCAACACAGGGAGTCGGGCATAGCCCCAAATTCCAAACCTCCAGCCCCGCTGAGGTTAAACCAGCTGCGATCGCCATTGCTAACATATCGCTGGAATTTCTCGAATCTTGCCCCAGAATCACCGGTCCCGGTGCAGGAGCCGACTCTCGTAGCACTTGACTTGCCCAAAAACCAACCTGCAAAGCCAAAGGCGCACTAAGCAATTCTCCTGCTCTTCCCCGAATACCATCGGTACCAAATAATGGTGACTTGGGTAGGGCAATTAAATTACTGAAAGGACTGATTTGTTTGGCTGTCGTTTCTGGACGCTGATGGGGCGAATAAAAACCACTGATCCCACGACTGCGGGATGGAGATGTAACCATAGCTAAATTTTCCTCACACGACACACTATAATATTGGAGGATAACAGTTTATCTCAAAACTGAAGACATTGGCAAAAATAGATGATCGCTGAAATAGCCACACCTATTTGTTTTAGGCAGGACTAGCAACTCTCAGATAGCTTAGGTGGCGATCGCGCCCTTAGAGTGTGTTTTAAAAGTTGTAGAGGATATCTATAAAGAAAATATGAACCCCTTGCGTAGGGTGAGTTAAGCCCGGATAACTTCATCTTACTAACCTGCTAAGTAACTATCCGCCGTAGCCCACCAAAACCAATCACTCTAGCTGTTTAAGATTTATTTTAACTTTGGATTGTGCCAATAAAAACAAAGAGATCGCATCTAAACTGACCAATATACATTTTAATCAGTTTGTCAATGCGTAAGTCCTAAGTATTTGTTCTGCCCTTCTTTTGATCTATCCTGATTTTGGTATAGGTCGGAGTTTCATTACGCTAGAGTCAAGTCACCTCAAGCATTATGCCTCCTCATCCGAGAATCGAAAAGCCCTGGGACTGCTAGAGTGAATATACAACCTTTATCGTCCTATTAGAGCCACTAAAGGCGAGAAGTCTTAATGAGTGCTTCATTACAAGATAATCTGACAAATTCCTCAGTCACTAATAGTCTCGAGGTAGCCAGACAGGAATATCAATACAACTATACATACATTCCTCCCGTCGCAATGGTTGCTCAGCTTCCCCCTGGAGAACAGCCCTCCAATGAATGGTATCTCTTATTGGCTAAGACTTTGGGTCGCCTTTTTGTCAATACTCTGATCGCCAACCGAGGTAATCGCGGTTCTGAAGGGACCCGAGACGATGTCAGAAAATTTATCTTTGAAGTGTTGTGGAAGGAGGCAATACCGACCACGATCAACATTATCAGTAGAAATCTGCTAGTTATCCCTAAGTTCGTAATCCAAGGAATATCTACAAGTTTCGATGAACTAGATGAGCTGTTGCTTTCCCTGTTCAAGCAAAGTGGGTTGTCCATCTTCGGGGATCTCCTGAAGAGGGTTGTAGACCTTCTAAATGAGAGACATCCTACGGGGCATGTGACCAGCCTGAAGGATTACGAGAAGCTGTTTCCCTACGAGAAGCTGTTTCCTGAAACTGGAGGGGTACCGGCGATCGCCAATACCTTCTCCGAAGACGAAGTGTTTGCCTATATGCGAGTGGCTGGTTACAATCCGGTCATAATCGAGCGGGTGTCGGATCTTGATGAGCGCTTCCCCGTCACTGACATCCAGTACCAGGCGGTTATGGGCAGTGACGATTCTTTGGAAGCAGCCGGGCAAGAAGGGCGACTCTACCTGGCGGACTACCAGATCTTAGAGGGTGCTCTCAACGGCACCTTCCCGAAAGACCAAAAGTACCTTTATGCCCCTCTAGCTCTCTTTGCTGTGCCAAAAGGCTCAGAGCCGTCCCGTCTAATGCGCCCAGTGGCCATTCAATGCGGCCAAACCCCAGAACCTGATAACCCCATCTTTACTCCCAAGTCTTCCAAGTACGCCTGGTTATTTGCCAAAACCGTTGTTCAGATCGCCGACGCCAACTTCCACGAGGCCGTCAGCCACTTGGCCCGAACTCACCTGTTCGTTGGTGCTTTTGTGATTACCACCCATCGGCAACTGCCGGATAGTCATCCCCTGAGTCGGCTGCTACGTCCACACTTTGAAGGCACCTTGGCGATCAACAATGCGGCTCAAGACATCCTGATCGCTCCAGGAGGCGGGGTCAATCAATTACTCTCATCGACTATCGATAACTCCCGGGTTTTGGCGGTGAAGGGAGTAGAAAGCTATGGCTTCAACGCAGCCATGTTGCCGAAGCAATTCAAGCAACGCGGGGTGGAGGATCCGAATCTGCTTCCCGTTTATCCTTACCGAGATGATGCGCTGTTGGTTTGGGACGCCATTCATCAATGGGTGTCGGATTACCTGAGCCTTTACTACGCCACGGATAAGGACGTTGAGCAAGACGCGCAGCTACAGGCTTGGGCAGCCGAAGCTCAGGCTCAAGATGGTGGGCGTGTGTCGGACTTTGGTGAGGATGGAGGTATCCAGACAAGGGACTACTTGATTGATGCCGTTACGCTTATTATTTTCACTGCCAGTGCCCAACATGCTGCGGTCAACTTCCCGCAGAAAGATCTGATGAGCTACGCCCCAGCGGTACCAATGGCAGGTTATCTGCCAGCCTCAACTCTGAGTGTTGAGGTTAGTGAGCAAGACTACCTCAATTTGCTCCCACCCTTAGACCAAGCCCAAACCCAGCTTAACCTCCTCTATTTACTGGGGTCTGTCTATTACAACACGCTAGGTGAGTATCCGCAAGACCACTTCAGAGATCCGCAGGTGAAACCCTTTTTGCAGGCGTTCCAGGCAAATCTCAAGCAAGTTGAAGCTACCATCGAGCAGCGCAATTTGAACCGCCCACCCTATAAGTATCTGCTCCCTTCCAGAATTCCCCAGAGCATTAATATCTGAACTTAACCCTATGTTCCTAGCGGCGGCCATTGGGTGCAGCTAGAGCGGCCCCAACAGGTCAACCAATACATGTCTGAAGTTCCCCGTTGACAAATCGCTACAACCTATGCTCAGACAAGTTTCCGTCCATTTCTACACCCTTCTTACTGGGTACACATTAGAGAAACTTCCAGTAAATCAAATGCTTTTTGTTGCAATCGAGTCGGTTGGGTAATCTTCTCAAATATGAGGTTGGCTCCCGGTAAATAAGATTGAATTTTATTCTTGGTAATTGTGGCTAAATCTTGCAGGAAAGTGGCAAAACTATGCACTGGTAAGTTCTCTTCAGTTCGTTTAGTAGCAGCTTTAGACTTC
>JBFRWF010000219.1:0-4582 GCA_051439465.1 Xenococcaceae cyanobacterium
ATTGCTTTTTACATGGATGAGAACGTCCATCGAGGGATTACAGATGGATTGCGAATTCGGGATGTAGATGTCTTGACAGTACAAGAAGATGGACGTACTGGCTTGGGAGATCCTATTATACTTGACCAGGCTACAGAACTTGAGCGTGTTTTATTTTCTCAAGATGATGATTTCCTAGCAGAAGCAACCCTGAAGTTTAGATTAACAGATAAGTGATCGCAAATTGTTTTCATTATTGTAGGGGCGAAGCATTTGAGGGATCAATTGTGAAACGTATCATCAAGTTTGATATCCAAATGCTTCGCCCTTTCCTGGGTTGTCGGTGGGACATGAATCAAAATATATATAGGTTATCAGTAGGAGCAGGGCGAAGCATTCGGATATATAATTTTTGATCGAGTTCGATGATTTATCCCCCGAATGCTTCGCCCCTACAGTAGAATTTGGCAAATCGATACCATATTTTTATATTTTTATGAATATATGTAAAGAGCAGGCGAAGCCGGTTGATTTGGCGATCGCTGTTACTCTAAACTCGCTTTTCAAGCAGGGGAGATGTCAAGAATTAACTGAGGCTCTGGCTCGATTGACTTGAATCATCTCTTCTAACATTGCAGAAGAAACACAGCGGCGCTCAGAGCAATAAGTCATCAGGTTAACTCCATTCATCATCTTTACAGTACTGACGCGCACGCGAAAGTCATCGGTGATAAACCAGCAGCGTTCCTGCCCTTGATTTCTTTCATATTCTGTCTGTATTGTCAGTACCCCATCCGGGGCAAAATGGTATACCCCAACCACCGGAATCCCTTCAACATAGCCTCGATTGCGCAGGAATTTTCCAGAGGGACTGTTCTGGGAGTCAGGAATATCCACCAGAATTGCTGCCCAGTCGGGATTAGGCTCTGGATCATCTAGATTATGCTGCCACAAAAAACTAGCACCACCAGCGGCTAGTGCCGGATTGACGTTTTGCAGTTCGCACACATCTTTAACTCTGGGGTCATCTTTATCCAAAACTTGAATAATCAGATTAGACTCCCCTGATTCATCCTTAACTGCGTCAAAGTGATGGACTGTTCGCTGGGAATACCAAGTCCCCTCACTTTTGCGAAAAAAATCCATCATCGTCATTGGTGGTGTTAGCTCCATCTGTTTTGAAACCTCAGAAATTCTGTTAACTTAACAAGGATTAGTTTTTTGATTAAGAAAAATAAACAAATATCGGGTCTATAATCAGCTAAATTCTAGGATAAACCAGATGTGTAAATCTTAATCTACTAAATCTACTGAATCAGCGAACTTTCTATGAATGCAATAGCTACCAGCGATCGCTTCCTATCCCTGTCTCAAACCCATTCACTCACTGAGATTTTGCAAGATCTCAAGCAAGGAAGCAGTCTTGCCAATGTGAACTTACAGGGTATGAACTTAAGTCAGATGGATTTGTCCCAAGTCTATCTGAGCGGAGCTAACCTGATAGGAGTCAACCTGAGTGAAGCTAACTTAAGTGAGACCAACCTCAAGGGTGCTGATCTGCGCGGCGCTAATCTGCGCGGCGCTAATCTCAGTCGGGCTAACTTGCAAGACACCTATTTAAACCGCGCCCAATTACACGCCTGCAATCTCAGTGATGCCAAGCTTGATGGAGCAAAGCTACAAGTTGCCAGCTATGATAGCGAGACGATCTGGCCCGCAGGATATGCCTATAAAAATTCTGGTGCCGTGGGTCCCAAGGCAAATCTGGCTGGTGCTTTTCTCAATACTGCGAATCTCAAAGGTGCCGATCTGCGAGGTGCTAACCTGCGAGGCGCTTACCTGAGTGGCGCTGATTTGACTGGCGCAAATTTAGAGGGAGCTGCTTTGAGCGGTGCTAACTTAAAGGGAGCATATCTGACAGGAGCTTACTTGCGGAATGCTCTATTGATTGCTGCCGAGTTGCAAGGCGCGGATCTGCGAGCAGCTGACTTAACAGGGACTAATCTAGAGCAATTACAGAGCATTGCTGGGGCTGATTTCACCCTAGTGCAAGGATTGAGTGAGTCCACCAGAGCTATGCTTTGCGGGTTGTCGGAAAAAGATTTAAGCACTTGGAATTCTTTCACTCGCACCAACACGAGAAAGAGTCTGGGCTATTCACCCAATTGAGGCTGTTTTGCTGTTTGTTTTACGGTGATTGGTGATTAGGAGAACTCTTGCTCTCTAAATCAATCGGTTACAGGATCAATAAAGTAAAAAAGTGCGCAACAAGACTTAGGGGACTCGTAGCAAATCATTTAACCTTTGCAGGCAAAGCAACTTGCTTAGAGTCCCCTCAAGTTTTATATTATCAGTTACTTGCCGAACTTTACGGCAATGTCATTAGGCCATAGAGTTGATCAAATAGTCGAGATAACCGTTGTATTCAACCAAGGCTTGAGCAGACAAATCACGAGGAGCACAGCCGCGATCGCGGAGGAAGGTCAATCCAGTGATATAGGTAGCTGCATCAATTCCCAAAGCTTTATAAACTTCACGAGCTCCGGTAATTCCCCACTCATCCAAGGGACCAGTACCACCAACAACAAGGCAGTAGTTGATCAAGCGCAAGTAGTGAACGATATCCCGCTTGCACTTCTCTTTCTGAAGGTTTGAATCTATGCCCCGACCGCTGCCGCTGGGGAACTTCTTATAGATAGCATCAACGGCTTCTTGGGCAACTTGATCGTAGTTACTAGCAAGCTTTTCCGCCGCTTCCATACGAGCAGCAGACCGTTGTAGACTACCTTGGACAGACTCTAGATCAGAAGCGCTGGGAAAACGACCTCCTAGGTCAGCCGAGGCAACTGCAGTAGTCAACACTGATTTCATAACTCAGATATCTCCTGTCTTAAATTAATTTATTACAACAGCGTCAGTGCGATTGAAACTTAGGGGAAGACTAGCTAATCGCAGCAACTACCGCATCAAAGTAGCTAGCGCACTCAGAAGCCAGCGCAGAGCAGTCGCCTTGAGTAACTGCCATCTTGCGGCCACTCTCAACACCTTCGCGGACGGTGTTGGTATTGTTGATATGGGCAACTGCACAAGCCTTCATGATGTTGACAGCGCGGGCAGCATTACCTGTGGGAACGCCCAGAGCAGCGTAGGTTTCCTTGAGGCCATTCAAGCAGCGATCATTCAGAACGGAAGCATCTCCAGTCAGAAGTGCATAAGTAACATAGCGGAGAATGATTTCGCCATCGCGTAGGCAAGCAGCCATGCGGCGGTTAGGGTAGCAGTTTCCACCTGGTGCAGTTAAGCCTGTGTTTTCGCAAATCATGCCAGCAATGGAATCACTAACGATACAGCTAGCATTGCTAGCGACCGCGTTCACTGCGTCGAGGCGCTTGTTGCCATCGGCAACAAAGGACTTCAGGGCATCTAGTTCAGCACCACCAACAAATCCACCTTTAGCATCGGCAGCAACTACAGCTCTCGAAAAAGCGTCAAGCATTTAATTCTCCTTTTAATAACAAGGACTTTGCTATTGGGCTAATCAATTAGTTTGACCAACCGCGATAGACCATAAAAGATGCTTGATACCCCAGTCTCATTTATGAGACACAAAGTCACAAAACTTAAAAAAATCAGTTTCCATAGGGAGAGCAAGAGAGGAGAATAAGATTAAATCTGGGGGAAGCCACTCTATTGCTCAGGTAGTTTAATAGAGGTAACTTTTTCTAATCACTTTCTTCAGCATCGGGTTCAATACCTGCTGCTCGTAACCGCTCAGCCAGTCGAGCTGCTCTAGCCAAAGCTTCTTGAGCTCTTTGACTTTCCTGTTCGACTCGTTGTCGCTCTTGCTCCAACAGAGACTCTGCTTGTTCTGCTCGTGAGCGTTCTTGTTCTGCTCGTAAGCGTTCCAGTTCTGCTCGTTCGTCACCAATCAGCAACAGATTTCCCTGCTTATCCCACCAGCGCAACCAGAGTTGGGTTTGATTCTGATAGCTTCCTTGCCACAGTCCAAGTTCCACACCCAAGGGTGCAATGGAATAATGACCCCGCTTGTTGGGGGTCATCTTTTGATAGACCCCCTCGATCAGGTGATACACCTCAAGAGAGCTATTGTTGATCTCGTAGATACCGTAAAAGGGAATCCGGATGATTTGCTCATACACCCAAAACTTCCCTGGCTTGGTTACCTCCCCTTCGTCAGAGAGGGATAAAGGAGTTTGATCTCGTTCTTGCTCTCCATTGCCACTGGCAAACTCCAAAGCAATCAAAGGGGCCATATGTTCCCGCCACTAAAGAATAGCTCTTTTGCTCGTTCAGCTATGTTTTGAGCTGCCTGAATATCAGCATCTTCATAATAGCCACAAGATTCACAAACAAATTTTTCACCATCTCGATTAGTGGGACTAACATAACCACAACGAGAACATTGCTGTGATGTGTATTGGCAGTCAACTGTTATTACTCGATGGCCTAGTTTGGCCGCTTGATGTTCTGTTTTCTTTCTTAAACTGTACCAAGAAGCATCACTAATTGCTTTATTTAATTGTGACTTAGCTGATTGTCCATTTCTTTGATATTTTCCTGTCTGTGAGTCTATAATTGGTTT
>JBFRWF010000220.1:0-3247 GCA_051439465.1 Xenococcaceae cyanobacterium
GGCTTATACAAAACTGCCAAAGGCTTTTTGATAAATGCCGATTGTAATGGGGCAGTAAACATTTTGAGAAAAGTAGCCAAACAGCTAGGCATAAGCCTAGTCGAGGTGGGTAGGGGAGCTTTGACACGCCCAAAACGATATTCTTTATTCGCTAATTTAAGTAAAAAATATCGTAAGCATTGCTCCGGGGACTGAAAGTCCCCGGAGCAATAACCGCTTAGAATCCTCCGTTTTCAAACGGGGGAGATGTCAAGACTGAAGTACGGATAGAATATAAAAAATGGTCAGTAGCCCTCGGTGCCTAAGTTCAACTGATCCGTATCCAGAATAGCAAATTCCCATAGAGGTGAGTTTTTCATGCAGGTTTATCGACTTCCCGCGCTCTCTGATAACTATATCTTTTTGCTGCATGACCCGAAGCAACATCTAGCAGCTGTGGTGGATCCAGCAGAGGCTCAACCTGTGCTGCGGCAGTTGTACGCCTTGGACGCTGAATTGGTGGCGATTTTCAATACTCATCATCACGGCGATCATGTGGGGGGCAATGGTCGGTTAATACAGCACTTCCCCCAACTAACGGTTTACGGGGGTGCTGAGGATAGGGGCAGAATCCCCAGACAGCAGGTGTTTTTGCGGGAGGGCGATCGCGTCGAATTTGCTGGTAGAGTGGGTGAAGTCTTTTTTGTGCCTGGACACACTCGCGCTCATATTGCCTACTATTTTCCTCCCAGCTCAGGAGACGATACCGGGGAATTATTTTGTGGGGATACCTTATTTGCCGGAGGCTGTGGCAGGCTATTTGAAGGTAACCCCGCTCAGATGGTCAACTCCTTAAGCAAACTGAGAGCTTTACCAGATAATACGCGAGTCTGGTGCGCCCATGAATATACTTTGAAAAATCTCCAATTTGCCCTGAGTGTAGATCCAGAAAACCCAGATTTACAAACCCGATATACCAAAGTTAAAGAGGCTCGCCGCCAAGCAAAGGCGACAGTGCCATCTATGCTGGGTATAGAAAAGCGCACCAATCCGTTTTTGCGTTGGGATACAACAGCGCTACAGTTAGCTATGGGGAGCAAAGACCCAGTAAGGGTTTTTGGTCGTTTGCGGGGCAAGAAAGATAGATTTTAATTGATAATTGCATGATATGATGGAGTGTTCTTCCTCACCGACTGGTTCTGGAAGCGAGAACAGAAAACTTACCTTACCGATAGGAGAGAAAATGGCAAAACGTTTGCAAGTAGTCTTGAATAAAAATGTGAGCAAGCTAGGCAAAAGCGGTGACTTGGTGGAAGTGGCCCCTGGCTATGCTCGTAACTATTTAATTCCCAAAGGCGTTGGTGTTTTAGCCACTCCTGGCATTCTCAAGCAAGTCGAACAAAGAAAAGAGAAAGAGCGGCAACGTCTGCTAGCAATAAGGCAGGAAGCTGAGGCACGTAAGACCGCCCTGCAAACCATTGGTCGCTTCGTCATCCCCAAGCAGGTTGGGGAAGGAGAAGCAATTTTTGGAACTGTTACCACCCAGGAAGTGGCAGATGCAATCAAAGAAAATACTGGCCAGCAAGTAGATCGACGGGGAATTACCCTACCGGAAATTAGTAAAACAGGATTTTACCAAGCTGAAGTCAAGCTGCACCCAGAAGTAATCGCTGTAATCGAAATTCAAGTCACTCCTCTTTGACCTGGTTGACTGACAAAACTCCTCAAAACCTTTGCTGTGTTTGGATCCCGCCCTGGATTCAAATCCAGGGCAGACTTCACAGCGTGCTCGAATCGAGACTCTTAGCTTCCCCTGGTGTGAGCGGCAAGTGCAAACCACACTCCTGCTTGAGACCATGGAAGCGGGTGTCGCGCTCATTCTCGTCATCAGCAGTGAGAGGACGGCTCGAATGCCAGTCGCCCACCGAGACATATCCCTTATCGAAAAACGGGTGATAGGGCAGATCTTGAGCTGTTAAGTATTCATAAATGTCCTTGGAATTCCAGTGAAGAATTGGCAGCACCTTGTACTGCTCCCCTTGTCTGCTGACAAATTGCAGAGTCTTGCGGTGGTTAGTCTGGTTACTGCGCAGCCCAGCTAACCATGCTGTAGCTTTCAGTTCCCGTAATGCTCGCTGCATCGGTTCAACTTTCCTCATCCGATCGTAGCGGTTTAACGCCTCCACATCATCCTGCGTCCAGAGTTTGCCATACAGGGCTTCCATTCGCGCAGGGCTAATTGGAGATTGATAAACTTTCAAGTTCAGCTTCAGCCGCTCAGTCAACTCCTCAGCAAATATGTAAGTCTCCGGTGGTAGGTAGCCAGTATCAACCCAGATTACTGGGATATTAGGCACCGTGCGGGTAACTATATGCAGCATAACTGCAGACTGAATGCCAAAGCTGGTACTCATAACCAAGCCATCCCCGAATGTTTCGGCTGCCCACTTAACAATCTGGGGAGCTTTGGCATCGGCAAGTTGTCGGTTTACTGGTTCGAGATCTAGTTCGGGTTTCTCTAACCTCACACCTGGAACTTGCTCTGAATCCTGAGCCCAGCCCTGTTCTTTCTTTCCGTTACTGTGGAGACTGCTGGGAACCTGACTTGTCGGAGCCTCTACTCGTTCCAAATGGGAATCGATCAGATTCAATTGTGCCATGCTTATTCCCTTTTCTGTTCCTTTTTTCTGAGCCAAAGTTATTTAACAGTATCCTTTGGACTATGACAACACGGTAGATCGTGAATCCCCAACACCAGATCAAGGTAGATTCAATTTAATTTTACAGCAGTTTCAGCGCCGCTTCTTCTCAAACTTGATCGGTAATCCGCAATGGTAATTGGGAAGAAAACAATCTGAAGAAGAATGGCACTGAAATAACTTAAGGGAATTGCACCGTCACTGTAGTCCCGGCGATCGCAGGGTTGACCCCAGATTTTCTCGAAGGCAGAACTGATGTAGAGCGGCTGGCGATCGTGGGAGTACATCCAGACAATCTGGTGCATATTTTCCGCCAGTTGACGGAATTTTTTCTCACTCTGACCCATGTGCTCCCTCTGCTTTTTTGCGATCGCTAATATTGCGGACGAGGGAAATTATACATCGACGACCAGTAAAATCAATGGGGGCGGCAGAAATTTCCGGCATGGTTCAAAACAGGGTAACACGGGGAGCAGGGAGCAGGGACTCCGGAGCAGGGAGAGAGGTTCTACTCAGCAGTTCCACTGACACTCAACCGTGTTACCCTGCCACTTGGCAGATTGAACCAT
>JBFRWF010000221.1:0-12226 GCA_051439465.1 Xenococcaceae cyanobacterium
AGTGCAACTCTTCTTTTAACGAGTGCATAATCCCTACTAATGGTGAAGCTTCTTTGACTTTTTCTAATTTCTCCTTTTGCTGATTAGATAATTTCTCTACTGATTTTAGTAATGTATATTTACTTCCTTTCAAGCCATCAAATAATTTAGCTCTTTCTTTAGCATTTAGTGATTCTGCTGCTTTTTTTTGTTCAATCCTCGCCTGATTTAACTCCTGATGAACCATTTTCGTGACATGAAATCTATCTACTGTTACCTCAGCATTTGGGCATATTTTTTTGATTAATGATTTATAATTACCCGTCATATCCATACTTACTTCTGTTATCTGAGCTAAAACTTTTTCTCCCCATTTTAGCATCACTTTCTTTATTTCTGACTGTGTTCGCTTTGAAACTAATCCTACTAATTTATGGGTTTCTAAGTCTACCAAGACCACAATAAATTTTCCTTGTCCTTTCACTAAACTAATTTCATCTATTCCTAATTTACACAAGTAATCTACATTAATAGGCATAATTGTTTCAGCTAAAGCCATTACCATTGACCAGACTTCTTCTTCTGTTAATCCATGATTCTTGGCTATGTTATTAACATCACTATGGATAACTTGTTCCGTAATCATTTGTGCGTATCTCTTGGTAAACCTTTTTTTATTTCCGACAAAATCTAATCTTTCACTAAAAGGTTTTTGACAAAATTCACACTTAAATCTGCGACGATTTACTCTCAAAACCACTTCTCTATTCCCCATAGGTAAATCTTTAACTAAATGTCCTTGATTTTGATGAAGACGATGACTGGTCCGACCACAACGATGACAAACTGCAGTTTTCTTCTCTTTTCTCACCGATAAGATTAATGTTTCTTCTATCTGTCTGCTATCTTCTACTATGACTCCTGGCAAGTTGAGTAGTTTTGTCATTAATCTTTTCATGATTGAGTTTCCTTTAATTTTTTGCCTATTTCCTTACATTTTAGCACACTAAGTACGGAAGAGCCTTCTGTCTTTAGTCTCTACACTTGATCGACGATTCCAGAGAGCCATTTGTGAAATTTTTGAGTTAGGGGCTGTTTTTTCTAAAAACTTAAGTCTCAGCTCAAGCTGCAAGCCATTTTCAAGTTTATTTGTGAAGAATTATGAAACCTTGGTAATTCCTAATCCCGACAAAGCGACCAAATCTTGCTTTTCCCCACCACAGCGGTCTGCTCCACAGCGCAAGGCGAGCGACGCTCTTAGCCTGTATTATTCATGAGGGGATTACCAAAAAGCCTAAAAACTTTATCAGGTACTAGTTACAACTGTTGAGCGCAAAACAACAGTCTGTTATGTCTATCCGTCACTGGGCTAATTATATGAAGAGATAGAAGCAAAATCGTCGCTTTGGCGCTCGCGCCCGTCCTTATTGGTGCGCATCGATCATCCTGACTATGAGCAGCCACTGTTGCTGGGGACAATGGCCCGAGAACTAACTACTGAAGAAATCTGGGCAGGCTACCGCCACCGTTCTCCGGTTGAAGCTAACTTCTATGTCGCCCAGGATAGCGCTGGCATGGAAATGCCCCGAGCCTGGACGGAGAATGCCATCAAGCGACGCATTGGTTTAGCAATGCTGGTTGGGTTTGTTCTCAAAGCGAACCGCGAAGCGGCGGCGAAGCCTCTCGCTGCGGTGTGTGAGACCCTACCAATCGGCCCATGGGATCGAAAGCCTCAACCCACGGCAGGTCGCCTGGCCAATTATCTCGATCTGAGTATTCATAATTTTGTGGCACTTGCTCTGACCGGAGTCAAACCAAGAAACTACCGAAAAATTCAAAACCCTCAGAAGATCAGCGATTTGCCGTTGCAAGATGCCGCTTAGATTGGTAAAACACGAGTTTATCAGACAAGGCTTTTAGGCATTTTTGACAATGTTTTTTTTTCTAAGTCCCAGTAGTTATTGAGCTTTTCCAGAAGCTATCACCTGTATAACTAAGTCGATCACATGAGTACATCGTTATAATTGCTGAAATATCTAAGCCAAATGTACTGGAGAGAGTGCGAGGATAATTTCTACCATTATTGGCGCCCTCGACGAAGCGGAAACCTGGCTTCAACAGCAAGTAGATCTGGATGAGACTGACAAAACCAAGGCGAGTGAGCATCTCACCATCGGGCGACAAATACAAGCACAAGACTTGGAGTCGGCAAGGGATCACTCCCCAAAGCAGAGAGCGATCGCTCCCCCAAATTCCCACCATTAGTTAAAGTCTTCTGAGGAACTCGGAGCGATCGCTCTTTTTTTATACCAAGTTGTGAGTTGATATCAACTACCTGCCCAACTTACCCAATGATGGGAAGTACCAGCTTGCGTTCTTTCTCCCTTCTCCAACTCAGCTCCGGTCATCTTCGCCCCCGTTAAGTCGGCTACACTCAGGTCGGTTCCTGCCAGTTTGGCATTCATTAAGTTAGCCCCACTCAAGTCAGCTCCATTGAGGTCAACATCGGTTAAGTTAGCCCCACTCAAGTTAGCTTTATGCAGATTAGCACAGCGCAAGTCTGCTCCACTCAGGTCTGCTCCACTTAGGTTAGCCCCAATCAATTCTGTACCAATCAGGTTAATCTCAACCAAGTTGGCTCCCACCAGGTTGGCACCATTCAAGTCAGCATCAGTCAGATTTGCTTGCTGCAAACAAGCCCCACTCAAGTCAGCATCACTCAAGTCAGCGTCACTCAAGTCGGCTCTGCTCAGGTTAATCCGAGTTAGGTTGGCTCCTTTCAAGCTAGCTTCATGGAGACTTGCCTCAGTAAAATCCAATTCTTTGGCTGCATACCGATTCAGAAGTTCTTGGGTCTTCATGATCTGTTCTCCCTCCGAATATTTCTTGGTCAGCCAGCCTAGCTCGACGTTGTGCTGATATAGCACAACTGAGCTAGACCTGATTCAACAGCAGCTCATCAAAACCCTCTTCCAACAGCGCTGAGTTGATAGCAACCGCCTGAAATATCAAAGATATTTACTTAAGCCAGACTATCAAGTAAGCATTGTTGATTTGGGGACAACTAATTAAATACAACATCAATTGTCTAGACCGGATATTTGCTCGAATGGTAGGAGTAGGCAGAATATTTATCGAGCTTATATCTAGTCTGTTCCCCACAGCAGTTTTAACTGAGGGCTTTACATATTGCTGTTTATCCTTAATATTACTCCGAAATCATGGGAGAAATATTAAGAAATATTGACATTTATTAAGTTTACTTTATAGAAAAATGTTGCTGAACTTCATGGTGACTGGTGAATGGTAAGAATTTATAATGGGGAACTACTACTATACCGAAGGTTAGTGGGAGACTCCTGGGCGCGACCAGTTGGAATTGCCGCAAAATTGGCAAGGCAAGCATGATTGAGCTAGGGGGATCAGCTACTTATGACCAATTAGTCATTAGTTCCTAGGTTCCCTGTTCCTTGTTCCCTGAGCCGAAGTTCCCCGTTTCCCGTTCCCTGTTTCCTGTTCCCTGTTCCCTGTTCCCTAAAAACAAGACATTGATTCAGATAACTTCTCTAAACATATCTGTACTGACACGAAAGCGTCAAAGCCTCCTCGCGGTTCTGCTTTCTCTGCAAATCTTTACGGGAAATGCTGTTGCCCAAGAAAGTCCAATCTATAGTTCAGAGGATATTTTTCATCCCGTTATTGCCAAAAACGGGATGGTTGCCTCCCAGGAAGAATTAGCCACTCAAGCAGGTTTGGCAGTTTTAAAAGAGGGGGGAAATGCAGTAGATGCCGCAGTAACCATCGGCTTTACCTTGGCTGTGACTTTGCCCCGTGCAGGTAATTTGGGGGGCGGTGGTTTTATGCTAATCCATCTAGCCGAGACAAAAGAAACCATCGCCATTGACTATCGAGAAAAAGCACCACTAGCAGCAACACGGGATATGTTTCTCGATGAAAATGGTGAAGTTGATACAGAAAAGTCGAGATTTAGTCATTTAGCAGTTGGGGTTCCCGGTACAGTTGCTGGGATGGCAATGATACTGGAAAAATATGGCACGATTTCTTTAGCAAGGGCTTTACAACCAGCGATTGAACTAGCAGAAAATGGCTTTCCTGTTAATGAAGATTTGCGAAATAGTCTGATTTTTGCGAAAAGACGGATGCAGGCTTCCCCCGCCAGTATGGAGATTTTTTATAAGGAGGGCGGTGTGAGTTATGAAATGGGAGAAATCCTGGTGCAGAAGGATTTAGCGAGAAGCCTGAAACTGATTGCTAGAGAGGGTGCCGAGGCATTTTACCAGGGAGAGATCGCCGAGAGGATAGTTGCTGACATGGAAGCCAATGGTGGTTTGATTACCACAGAAGATTTAGCCAACTATCAGCCAGTAATACGCCAACCGATTCGGGGCAATTATCGGGGATACGATATTTATTCGATACCTCCTCCTAGTTCTGGCGGCGTTCATTTAGTACAGATGTTAAATATATTAGAAAAATTTCCCATCCGCTCTCTAGGTCATAACACCGCTCAAACCATCCATTTAATGGCAGAAAGCATGAAATTAGCTTATGCCGATCGGTCTAAATTTCTAGGGGATAATGATTTTATGAGTATTCCTATTTCTCGCCTAATTTCTAAAAGTTATGCCGATGTGCGGTGGAAAACAATCAACCAAGAGAGGGCAACACAGAGTAGAGATATTTTACCAGGAAACCCTTACCAAGTAATCGAAAGTAACGATACTACCCATTATTCTGTAATTGATCAAGAGGGAAATGCTGTTGCTAATACCTACACCCTAAATTTTAGCTACGGGACAGGCTTGACTGTTCCGGGAACTGGCATTCTGCTCAATAACCAAATGGATGACTTTTCTGCTAAGCCAGGAGTACCTAATGCCTATGGACTAATTGGTGGAGAATTGAATGCCATTAAAGCAGAAAAAAGAATGCTCAGTTCAATGACACCCACCATTGTCATGAAAGAGGGGACACCTTTTCTCGTCACGGGTAGTCCTGGTGGCAGTCGGATTATCACCATTACCTTGCAAGTGATTATGAACGTGATCGATCACCGGATGAATATTGCCGAAGCAACCAACGCTGTGCGAGTGCATCATCAGTGGCTACCAGATGAATTGCGGATTGAACGGGGTTTGAATAGTGACACCATTCGGTTGTTAACTGAGAAGGGGCATCAGGTTGTAGTTGGAAATGCGATGGGCAGTACCCAAAGCGTTATGAGTATCGATGGTGTATTATATGGCGCTTCTGACCCTCGCAAACCAGGTTCTTTGACCCTCGGTTATTAAATTTTTTCCAGAAGCAGGGAACAGGGAACAGGGAACAGGGAACAGGGAACAGGGAACAGGGAATAGGGAATAGGGAACAGGGAAAAGGGAACAGGGAACGGAGAACGGGAAACAGGGAACGGGGAAAGAAAAATACAGAAACGGGAAATTGATAAAGGGGATTTTAGACCCGGATTCAGTATTATTTCTCGTTCCCAGGCAGAGCTTAGGAACGATATCAAGAGGAGCAGTTATAGTGCGATCGCCTACTAACACAAAATCTCCTTGGCAAGAAACCTACAGCGAGATTATCGATGTTCGCTCAGAAGGTGAATTTGCCGAAGATCACATCCCTGGTGCCATTAATCTGCCAGTGCTTAATGATGAAGAACGAGCAAAAGTAGGGACAATCTATAAACAAGTATCTCCCTTTGAAGCCCGTAAAATCGGAGCATCCCTGGTGACGAAAAATATCTCCAACCATCTGAGTCACCACTTTGCTGCCAAAGAGAAAAATTACTCGCCTCTGGTTTACTGCTGGCGTGGCGGTCAGCGTTCAAATAGTTTAGCACTGGTACTGACTCAAATTGGCTGGCATGTCACAGTTTTGGAGGGAGGTTACAAGACTTACCGCGCCTATGTCCGCGAACAGTTGGAAAAGCTACCTCTACAGTTCACCTACAAAGTCTTATGCGGCTTGACTGGTACTGGCAAAACCCATATCCTGCGGAAGTTGGCACAGCGGAAGGTGCAGGTACTAGATTTAGAAGGGTTGGCAAACCATCGCGGTTCTCTGCTGGGTGAAGAGTGGAAGGAGAAACCGAAACCTCAGCCTTCGCAAAAAAAATTTGAATCGCTGCTATTGCAAGAACTGCAAAATTTTGATGCTAGCAAGACAGTGTGGGTGGAATCAGAAAGCAATAAAATCGGGCAAGTTTATTTACCCCCTGCACTTTGGGAGATGATGAAGCAAGCAAGCTGTGTGGAAGTGCAGCTGCCTCTAGAGGCAAGAGTTGAGTGGCTATTGCAGGAATACCCGCATTTAGTGAATTACCCGGATGTGCTTAAAAGCAAGTTGCAGCAGCTTAAGTCTCACTATGGTTGGGAAAAGATTCAGCAGTGGTACCGTCTTATCGATGGAAGTCAATGGCTGGCTTTGGTGGGAGACTTACTGAAGAGTCACTATGATCCTGCTTATCGTCGTTCCATGAGCAAGACTTATCAGCGGGTGAAGAAAAAGTTACCAATCCCTGATTTATCGGTCAAGAGTGTTAATGCTGCCTTGGATGTTCTATTTGACTTCTCCCCGCCAAAATGTAACGAAATGCAAAGTATAATGAATAAGAAGATAAAAATAAGCACTCATTCAGATTAGTAACCTTAAATGCGAGTTGCGATCGCCGGAGCAGGCCTAGCAGGGCTTTCCTGTGCCAAATACCTAACTGATGCGGGACATACTCCAATTGTCCTGGAACGTCGAGATGTCCTGGGCGGTAAAGTTGCCGCCTGGAAAGATGAAGATGGAGACTGGTACGAAACCGGCCTCCACATTTTTTTTGGGGCTTACCCCAATATATTGCAGCTATTTAAAGAGCTGGATATTGAGGATCGGCTGCAGTGGAAAGAACACGCGATGATCTTCAATCAGCCAGACGCACCAGGAACTTATTCCCGATTTGACTTTCCCGACATCCCAGCCCCATGGAATGGGATAGTGGCGATTTTGAGCAATAACGATATGCTCACTTGGTCGGAGAAAATCCGCTTTGGCATTGGTCTGATTCCGGCAATAATTCGGGGTCAGAAATATGTCGAGGAAATGGATAAGTATTCTTGGTCCGAGTGGATGAGGAAACAAAACATCCCCCCTAGGGTGGAGAAAGAAGTCTTCATCGCCATGTCCAAGGCACTCAACTTCATCAATCCTGACGAGATTTCGGCAACTATCTTGCTAACTGCCCTGAATCGTTTCCTCCAGGAGAAAAACGGCTCTAAGATGGCTTTCCTCGATGGTTCACCTACAGAACGGCTGTGTCAACCGATAGTGGACTACATTACTGAACGAGGTGGTGAAGTGTGTTTGAATGCCCCACTCAAAGAAATTTTGCTCAATGATGATGGTACGGTGCGGGGTTTCCTCCTCCGGGGACTGAATGGGGCAGCAGATGAAGTGTTTACTGCCGATGCCTACGTCTGTGCCATGCCCGTTGACCCCTTGAAGGTAATGCTACCCAAACCTTGGCGGCAAATGGACTTCTTCAAGAAGCTAGAGGGCTTAGAAGGGGTGCCTGTAATTAACCTACATCTCTGGTTTGACCGAAAATTGACAGATATTGACCACTTACTATTTTCGCGATCGCCTTTGCTCAGTGTCTATGCCGATATGAGCAACACCTGTCAGGAATATGCCAACCCTGACCGTTCAATGCTAGAACTGGTCTTGGCTCCGGCAAAAGATTGGATTACTAAATCCGAGGGAGAGATTATAGAGGCAACTGTGGCAGAGTTGGAAAAACTCTTCCCAGAGCACTTTGGTGGCGATAACCCAGCCAAACTACTCAAATACCACGTTGTTAAGACTCCGCGCTCAGTTTACAAAGCTACTCCTGGACGCCAAGCTTGTCGTCCCTCCCAAAAAACGCCCATTACTAATTTCTATCTAGCTGGCGATTACACCATGCAGCAATATCTAGGGAGTATGGAGGGAGCCGTACTTTCTGGTAAACTGAGTGCGCAAGCGATCGCCAGAGATTACCCGCTAGAAGTAGTTGCTCCACCCTCAAAAGTCAGTGGTGAAGCCACATTAGTCCGAAGTTAAATTCACCGCCGTTATGTTTGAGTTGAATTGTTGATTTCCAGATGTGCTGATTGAATGCGACAATTGTGACGACTCCGCACACTGACCCTACGGGTACAGTGTGGGCTTCTGATTCAGAAGCCTTCGTCATTAGCCCGAGTACTTCGTTACTTTAGCTAAGCGCTCGACGTTATTTTTTTTAATCAATAAGGACGAGCGCTTAGTCAAAGATTGCCAGAGGTACTACGTTACCCCAGAATATATAGGCACTCCGGGATGTAGGGTTAGCAACCCGTGTTCTAGTCCCGTGACACTGCGGCTCTTGATTAAACATCTGGAGCTGTGGAGAGGAGAAGTGTTGAGAGTTCAAAACCTAGGGATAACTTGGGAGAAGGACACCACGCCATAAGGCGACTACCTATTATTTAGGGATTGACCGGATTGATTTTGCCCCGCATTCATCCCACGCTGACTCTAGGAGTACAGACGTGGGGCTTCTGCGGGTTTCAGCTAAATGGCTAACGGCTAGGGATAAGTAAAGAACAATGCCTTGCCCCTACAACGGACAATTTTTCTGCCTGCGATGAATGCTGCAATTGTGTAAACCTAAACCTATGAGACCGCTAGCCTCCCGGCCGGAGGCATACGAATTATGCCGCCAGATCACGGCAAAGTATTCCAAGACGTTTTACTTGGGCACTCTGTTGATGCCCAAAGAAAAGCGTCAAGCTATCTGGGCGATTTACGTCTGGTGTCGGCGAACTGACGAACTGGTAGACGGCCCAGAGTCTAGATTCACCACCCCGGAAACCCTGGAGCTTTGGGAACAACAGCTCGAATCTGTGTTTGCTGGGGATCCAGTTTCAGACTGGGATGTGGCTTTGGTTGATACTCTGGAACGCTTCCCGATGGATATTCAGCCCTTTCGGGATATGATTGAGGGACAGCGGATGGATCTATACCGCAGTCGCTATGAAACCTTTGAAAAACTCAAGCTTTACTGCTATCGGGTTGCTGGTACGGTGGGGTTAATGTCTAGTGCTGTGCTGGGAGTGGACAACAGCTATCGCACTGCCCCTTGGAACCGCTCAAGTCACAAATATCTTCCGCAAGAAGAAGCGATCGCCCTGGGAATCGCCAACCAACTGACCAATATTCTCCGGGACGTTGGTGAAGATGCCGAGCGAGGTCGGATTTATCTTCCTCTGGAAGACTTGGAACTATTTAATTACACAGAAGAGGACTTGTTCAACGGTGTTGTTGATCGCCGCTGGCGAGAATTGATGCGCTTCCAAATTCAACGGGCACGCAAGTTTTATGCCCAGGCAGAAAAAGGCATTCGCGCCCTCAGTCCTGACTGCCGCTGGCCAGTTTGGGCAGCATTAATGCTCTATCAAGGGATTCTGGATGTAATTGAACGCAACCAGTACAATGTTTTCACCAAAAGAGCTTTTGTTCCCAAACCAGAGAAGATGCTCTATTTACCCGTTGCCTGGTTGAGGGCGCAAGTGCTTTAAGAATTCTGAATTCTGAATTCTGAATTCTGAAGTGAAATTCCTAGGGTTAAATCAATAACAACTAACCGTAATAAGGAGGTTCATTACCTGGCTTCCACTTGATATTGCAGCCGATGCTCGGTTTTTGGTCAGGGCTAACTTCTTTCCCTGACAAAACCGCATCAATGACAGAGCGCAAATCTTTGCCTGTGACTGGTTTATCATTGTTAGGACGGCTATCATCCAACTGACCTCTATACACTAGCTTCCCATCGGCGTCGAAGAGGAAAAAGTCTGGTGTACAGGCAGCAGTGTAAGCTTTTGCCGTCTCTTGGCTCTCGTCGTAGCACAAATAGAAATTAAAGTCAAGTTCTTGCGCCATTTTCTTGAGTTTGTCGGGGGAATCATCGGGGTAATTGGCGACATCATTAGCACTGATTGCCACAATACCAAGTTCTTTATTAGCGTAATCCTTCCCAATCTGCGCCAGTTCTTGCTTCACATGCTTGACAAATGGACAATGCTGGCAGATGAACATCACTAGCAATGCCTTTTTGTCAGCAAACGTCCCCAGGGAAATCGTCTTACCGGAAACAACATCCGGTAGCTGGAAATCCGGCGCTTTTGTACCTAGGGGCAACATGGTTGAAGCGGTTAGTACCATTTGCTCAACTCCTTAAATGACTGTACTAGTACTTATATTCTTCTACTTTGACAGTACCACTGCTTCTAGTATTTCATCGCAGTGATTCTGATGAGTGACGGAGAGAGTGATTGGTGAGAGGGAAATTTTTATCTTTTGTTGTGGACAATCACTGATTAAGATAAACCAAACAGTTGTTGTGGAATCTTTGTGTCTGTAGATAAAAAACGTTCTCGTTCCCTCGTTGGCATTGCTGGCATTGTTGCCGTTGCCACCCTGATTAGTAAAGTATTTGGTTTAGTGCGCGAACAGGCGATCGCCGCTGCCTTCGGAGTAGGTCCTGTCATCAATGCCTACGTCTACGCCTACGTTATCCCCGGCTTCCTCCTCATCTTACTCGGTGGCATTAATGGTCCCTTTCACAGCGCCTTAGTCAGCGTCTTATCCAAGCGAGATAAATCAGAAGCCGCTCCCCTAGTGGAAACCGTCACCACCCTGGTAAGCGGGATACTGCTGTTAGTAACAATTGTCCTCATTGTCTTTGCTGGCACTTTCATTGATATCCTGGCACCGGGTTTGGAGGGGGAAGTAAGAGCGATCGCCATCCAACAATTACAAATAATGGCCCCCTTAGCCGTGCTAGCAGGACTAATTGGCATCGGCTTCGGTACCCTCAACGCCTCGGATCAGTACTGGCTACCCAGCATCAGCCCTCTATTTTCCAGTTTGACAATTGTAGGCGGAGTAGGTTTCTTAGTCTGGGGCTTAGGAGAACAAATAAACGCCCCCGAATATGTGCAACTGGGAGGAATGGTTTTAGCAGGGGGAACCCTAGGGGGCGCAATATTACAATGGTTAGCCCAATTAATCGCCCAGTGGCAGTCTGGGATGGGTAAATTACGGTTACGCTTTGACTGGGGCATCCCTGGTGTTAAAGACGTGATGAAGGTGATGGTACCAGCAACCCTTTCTTCTGGGATGCTGCACATCAACGTTTACACCGATTTATTTTTCGCATCTTATATCAAAAACGCTGCGGCGGCGATGAGATATGCCAACTTCATTGTGCTTACACCCTTAGGCATTATCTCCAATATGATTTTAGTGCCAATGCTGCCTGTATTCTCCCGACTTGCAGCCCCAGAAAATTGGCAAGAATTAAAGGTGCGGATTCGCCAGGGATTACTTTTTAGTGCCCTAACCATGTTACCTTTAACGGCAATCTTTATCTCCCTAGCAAATCCGATTATCAAGGTAATTTATGAACGTGGCGCCTTCGATACGGAAGCATCTCAGGTAGTCGTACCTGTGTTAATGGCTTATGGTTTGGGCATGTTCTTTTATCTAGGACGTGATGTATTAGTGCGGGTATTTTATGCCTTGGGGGATGGAGAGACACCCTTTCGGATTAGTATTGGCAATATCTTCCTCAATGCTGTGCTGGATTATTTCCTAGTTAAATCTTTTGCTACACCAGGTTTAGTGTTTGCCACCATTGGTGTTAATATTACCTCGATGGTACTGTTATTGTGGATATTGAACCGCAGATTGAATGGCTTACCTTTAATTGAATGGGGCTTAGCGCTATTAGGTTTAACAGGTAGCAGTTTGATTGCGGGTTTAGCTAGTTTGGGTGTTAGCTGGGGATGGGAACAAGTTTTGGGAAGCAGTAATTTATTGCTTCAGTTGTTACAGCTAGGTTTGTGTGTGCTAGTTGCTTTGGGCTTATTTGCCTTTCTTGCTATGCAGTTAAAGTTGCCAGAAGTGGATATTTTAGTTGCCCGTATACGGCAAAAGTTAGCGAGATAGTATTTATTATTTGAAGCTATGGCTTTTTCTTGTAATACCAAATCCGGGTTAACGTTAACTACTTCTGGGATGGGCGTAGGCGTAGCCTAGAGCGGCAGTCCAGTAAAAGTTCTTGACAAAAAGAACATTCTGTGCATCTTCCAGAAGCTGGAGTTGAGACAAGAGAGATTTCGTCCGTCTGATTTCCTTTTAGGTGAATAAGGCACACTGG
>JBFRWF010000222.1:0-14472 GCA_051439465.1 Xenococcaceae cyanobacterium
ACGAAGCAATCAGCAATTAGCTATCAGCTATTCTATCTAAGTAGTCGGACATAAATAAACAGTACTATGTTAAGTAGTGTGAAGTTCAGGGAAAACCAGCAGGCGATCGCCAATCAGAGATACTAAGCAACTTATGCGCTTATGAAATTATTCAGCGGGTTCTAGGTTTGAAATCTCAATAATGGCTCTGTCTCAAAATTGACCTTTACCCATAAAGATTTCGCTACTTTGAGAGATTTAGCGAGCTGAACGGGCAAGATCCATGTAGACGATTTGGAGAAATTGCTCAGGCTTGAGAAACCCCCTTCCCCAGGTGGAGTCGAAGTCCGTTGTTGGCTTGGAGGCAATGAACTCCTCCATGGATATCCCTTTGGCGATCGCCTCCCTTACCCGATCGTGCACTGCCTTGAGCATATCTCGATATGCCACAAGTTCAGCGCGGGTTGACAGAGGACCATGACCTGGAATAATTTTGGTTTGCTCGCTCGCCATCGCCAGTACGCGCTCTACTGCGGCAATCATACCTTTAATAGAGCCACCACTAGAGATATCTATAAAAGGGTACCTGCCGTTGGAATAGGTGTCCCCCGTATGAATCACGTCCGTGTCTGCAAAGTAGATTATCGAATCCCCATCGGTGTGTGCGGGTTCGACATGGAAGGCGTAAATCGAGCAACCATTCAAGTGAAATGTCACCGTGTCATTAAAGGTGATTACGGGAAGCGCTGCTGGTGGGGAAGCAGGGATATTCATTCCAAAGATTTCGATGAACTGATCCACCCTCATACGTTTGCGCACATTATCATGGGCGACGATGACAACACCCGCTTTGCCAAAGTTCTCGTTGCCGCCAGTATGATCGGAATGCCAATGGGTATTCAATATGAAGCGAATGGGTTGGTCACTAATGTTATTAACAGCAGCGCGGATCTTCTCTGTCAAAGGCGCAAACTGGTCATCTATTAGGAATACGCCATCTGCACCAGCGCAAACACCAATATTTCCTCCTTCGCCTACCAACATATAAATCCCCTCTGCAACAGGGATGGTTTCAATCTGTACGCTTTCAAAATCTCGATCTTGGGCATTGACTAGGGTAGGCGCAGCCAGGAATGCCATTCCCAGACTGATGAAGAATGCTGAACTTAGCTTCAGTGGGTGCATGTACCTATTCAACATAGCTAGACAGATAAATCCAGCATTGCACGGACCTGCTCGATTAACAAGTAAAAGTTAGAGGGAGCGATCGCTAGGGGATGACTAACAAAAAAAATGAATGCTTTCCTAAACAAGCAACTAAAGCAATCAAAATGTTATAATCTTTAAATACCAATTCTGACTGAGCAGTTGCCGTTAAAAATTCTCTTAGCCGAGGACAATGAGCTGAACCAGAAAGTTTTATTAGAGCTGTTAAAGCGGCTGGGGTATAAGGCGGATACAGTAGGTAATGGACTGGAGGCGCTGGAAGCCTTGCGCCGCCAGTCCTACGATCTGGTGTTAATGGATTTGCACATGCCGGAAATGGACGGATTGACAGCCACACTCCAAATCAGCCAAGAGTGGCCACCGCAATCCCGTCCTCGGATTATTGCCGTAACTGCGGATACAATGCCAGAGACTCGGGAAGCTTGCCTGTCTGCAGGTATGGACGGCTACATTACCAAGCCCATTAGAGTGGAGATACTGGCTACTGCTTTGAGCCAGTGTCAGTCTCAGCTTGCCAGTCCAGCGGCAGTGGAGGTAGAGTCGCCATCTCCTCCAACTACACCTATACTTGACCCTACTACTTTTCAAGAATTAACTGAAATATTGGACGAAGACGAAATCTTAGCCAAAGTGATTGATAGCTATCTCGAAGATGCGCCTAAGCTGTTGCAAGCGATCGCTACGGCGGTAGCCCAAGGGGATGCAAAAGTTTTGGAAGATGCTGCCCACACCCTCAAGTCAACCAGTGCCACCTTCGGGGCTACCAACCTCCATCAATTTTGCTGGGAGTTGGAAAGGATCGGGCGTAGTGGCACTTTGACAGCATCAGCAGAAATGGTTTCGCAAGTGGAAACTGAGTATGAAAAAGTGAAGGTTGCTTTGTTGCAAAAGCGCCCGCATCTAGATGTTGCCGATCCAGGTGAGTAATTGGATTACCATTAAATAATCGCCTGTTTGAGACTTTGACAAAACTCAGCAATCGCTTTTAAACCCTGCTCTGGTGTCCCCTCTGCCAAACGCTTCACAAAAGCACTACCAACAACCACCCCATCTGCACCCCATTCTTGCACTTGCTGGGCTTGTTTTGGTTCGGAAATACCGAAACCAACACCGATGGGTTTATCGGTGACGCTGCGCAAACTCCAGAGCAAATCTTGCACTCTGGTTCCTACCTGAGAGCGCATTCCGGTAACACCTGTTACACTGACAAGGTAAATAAATCCCTGAGACTGTTTCGCGATCGCTTTAATCCTTTCTATCGGACTGGTGGGTGCTACCAGCAATGTCACCTCAATCCCCATTTCTGCGGCTGGTTGCATTAGAGTTTGAGCTTCTTCTAGGGGTAAATCTGGTACAACTAAACCCTGAACCCTCGCATCAACAATTTGCTTTAAAAAGGATTCAATGCCCCGGTAGAAAATGGGGTTGTAGTAGGTAAATAAAATAATCGGCGATCGCACTTCATTCCTTACTTCCTTAACCACCTGCAAAACGTCCTCTAACCGCACTCCCCGTTGTAAGGCTCGTGTTGCAGCCGAGTGAATTGTGGGACCATCAGCAAGAGGATCTGAGTAGGGAACACCCAATTCAATTAAATCAGCACCTGCCCTATCGAGGACTCGCAGAGCTTGGGCAGTTGTTGCCAAATCTGGATCCCCAGCGGTGATAAAGGGAATCAGGGCGCATTCAGAGCGTGCGCGCAGAGAGTTGAAGCAGTCAGAAACCGAGGTCATTCGATTTTATATTTTGGATTTTCTTCTTAGATACACAGGAGCTTATCACTCCCCAAAACAGCCGACTTTTAATTCTCTCATGTTTACTCCATTTGCAGGCTAACTCTCAGATTTATTCTGGGTTTGAGAGCGCTTTTCTTGCTCTATTTCGGCTTGCAGCTTTTCCAGTTCTTCCGGGGTCATTTCTTCCAAGCGCTTTTGTAAGACAGTCTCCTGATAATCCTTGAGCTGCTGGTTATAAGTCATATTTTTCGTAGCAACTCGGAATAGATACGTCAGGGTCCAACCGATTAATCCCCCTACCAATAATACCTGACTCCAGATGCCTGCTTTCAGACTATCCAGCCCAGCCACCTGCAAAAATAAATAGGCAATGCCACCCGCAGCAAAAACGCCAACAGCAATCCCTATCGCATCAATTCGTCGCATTGATTCCTAAAAGCTCACTATTCAGTCTGTAGGGCGATGGGCAATCAAACTTTGCCCATCACCAGAACCCCCCTACTAGCTTCAAACTTTGATTTCACGTCGCTTGGGGCGCAAATTCAAGAACGGGCTGAGGAGTAACATCCCTGGGAAGAAAAAGAATACCAGGAAATACATGAAGCCACGCTCAAAGGAACTGGCAACGTACCACCGACTATTCAAATAAAAATAGACTAGACCAGGAAGTACTAAAAGATAAAGTCCACTCAAAGTTAGATATAACAGGGCAACCACAATGGTTTCTGTGTTTAGCATATTTTCTACAATTTGTCAACAACAAGTAGCTATTCAAGGTGAAAAGGAGTTGCAATGGCTGCTGCAGTGGTCTCAGCGAACCTAAATTATTCTAGCGCTTCCAGGAATTAGTTGATAGAATATAAGAGAGGTGGTTGCGTAATTTCTCAGTTAATGCTGGAATATATAAGGTGAATCAATCCTGATTACCCACAGGATTTTCCAGCGACTGCATAACGGGGGCGTGGCGGAATGGTAGACGCTACGGACTTAAAATCCGTTGACCGTAAAGGTCGTGTGGGTTCAAGTCCCACCGCCCCCATTAAAGCTCTATGCTTTACCCACAAGTACAGCTAACTTAGCTAATTATTAATTGGGAAGGAGTAGCCCGCCACAATTGTTCTAACCCCGTTGCAGGCATCGTGAGATATAAAACATCCCCAGGATTGAGGCAAATTTCTAAAATCTGCCAACTGTGAATGGTTTGGCAGTTTCTTTCAATGTAAAGGGGTACGAAGTCAGCATCCATAGCTGCTTCTTTGACAATCTTCCCGCAGAAGGGATGCTTTGGAGTAATCATCGTTGCCAAGGCAACCCAAAGCAGATCGTCAGTCATGCCGTTGCCTAAAATTCTGCCCCCTAACGCCGCCGCTGCAAAGGAATGGGTTGCTAATTCTGTTGGACACAGCACGGTTTCAAATTCAAATACCTCTTGCACTGATTGAGCAAATTGGATGTCTTGACTGCGTACAACTACAGGCAATTTAGGGACAACTGCCTTAGCAGTTAAGGCAATCTCCACATTTACCATGTCGTTGCTGGTTGCGGCTATGAGTGCTTCTGCCTGGTGGATATTGGCGGCTTTGAGGGTAGCAGCTAAACTAGCATCTTCAAGAATTATTGGTACACCGAGAGAACGAGCAGTATGGAGAAAGCGGTTTTTCTGATCGCACTCAACGACGGCGACTTCATATCCTTGCTTGTGAAGTTGACGGACAATCTGCATCCCAATCCCTCCGAGTCCACAGACAATATAGTGGTGACGGGTGGGAACTCTTGCTGCATCCCAAAACTGTTTTATGCGACTGCCTAAGATGAAATCGTTGATCAGAGCGTAGCAAATCCCAATCACCCCAGCTCCCACGATCATCATCACTGCGGTAAAGACTTTGATGCTGTCGGAGGCTTGTTCGGCAACTTCCTCTTTACCTCCGGCACCGGTAATCATGCCGACGGAGAAGTAGAGGGCATCGACTATTGAGATATTGAAATTGACACAAACATAGGTGAGGGTAGCCAAAAAAATCGTCACTAGAAGTGATAGGGTGACAATGGCGACGGGACGAGCATGACGCTTATACTGTGGTAGGTTGGTAATTGCTTTAAGCAGTTTGCGCAGGTTCGAGCGGCGCTTGGAGCGGACAGTGGGTTGAGTCCCAATAATTAAGTGATCTCCTGCTTGCAACTGCTTCCCTTGAACCACTGCCGAAATCAAATCGATCTCACCTGTGGCTGGCAAGTAGTAGATCAACATCCGAGATGGGTTATCCCAGAGTTCACTCAACTTTCGTCCTAGCCAGGGGTGGTTTTCATCAATTACTTCTTCGTGAATTGGCCAGGTTTGATTGAACAGCTGCAACTGTCCGATCGCTTTATTTCCCAAGGCAGCAAAGGAAAAGATGGGTGCTGCTAAAGCGGAAACACTCATGCTGACGTGATCGGGGAGGATTTGATCCAGGCGTGCGCCGAGGGTTTTATTAAATAAACGATTAATAATGCGAATGCGGGGATTTATCACTCGCGCCTGGGTGAGAATTGCCAGATTCAGAGCATCATCATTACAGGCAAGCACCACAGTATGAGCCTCTTTAATCCCCGCACCAATTAGGGTAGAAGAGGCTCGCAGATCGCCAATGACGATGTCATCATCCTTTTCACCGGGGACAGGGTGATCGCTGATGCCAACGACGGCTGCTCCTTGTCGCCTAAGTAAGCTAAAAATCTTATACCCGGTACTACCTAAGCCACAGACAATGATTCGGGGTTTCATGGGTGAGCATGGTTGACAGATACCACTGCCTTTTTAAAGTGCAGTTTACTATTTTGAAGCATTACCTCCCTTGAGAACTGTAGCTGACTACACTGATGGATGATTACCCATGATAGTCATTTAGGAGAGAATGGGGTCAACATCAATCACATCGGACTTGTGCGGGGAATCAGCTAATTTGACACTCCCCCGCTGGAAAGCTTATCTTCAGCTATAACTTTTCTTAACCGAGCAGTATTAGGTAGGGTGGGCATTGCCCTACAAAACTACTTACTGGTGGGCATTGCCGATTGTTACTCTTTGGGCAAATCTTTCAATTGGCACTCCAATGCCCACCCTACAAAACTACTTACTGGTGGGCATTGCCGATTGTTACTCTTTGGGCAAATCTTTCAATTGGCACCCCAATACCCACCCACAAAACTACTTCTTAACGAGCAGTATTGAGTAGGGTGGGCATTGCACTAAGGGATTGTCGTGCCCAAAGAGTGAATTTTTGGTGGGCAATGCCCACCATCCCAGGGTGAAGGGTTGAGTCTGGTGGGCATTGCCGATTGTTACTCTTTGGGCAAATCTTCCAATCGGTACCGCAATGCCCACCCTACAAAACTACTTAGGGCTTGCGGCTATCCACTTAAGCCGGGACAGTTTATATATGTTTTGATTGGCCACGACTCATTTAGGACTACTCTTATATTCCCCATTACCTATTCCCCATTATAGCGATCGGATTTGATTCATGAACAAGAGTGCGGTCTCGCGGAGCGAGTGCGGTAGGCAGCGCCAACAAGAGTGTAATCGCGCTAATAGAGTGCGGTCTCGCGGAGCGAGTGCGGTAGGCAGCGCCAACAAGAGTGCGATCGCGCTAATAGAGTGCGGTCTCGCGGAGCGAGTGCGGTAGGCAGCGCCAACAAGAGTGCGGTCTCGCGGAGCGAGTGCGGTAGGCAGCGCCAACAAGAGTGCGATCGCACTCTTGTTCATGAATCAAATCCGATCGCTATACCTATTCCCCATTACCTATTCCCTGTTCCCTGTTCCCTGTTCCCTGTTCCCTGATCCGAAGTTCCCTAGTGTCCCGCCTTAAGTTGGTAGCCGGGCTTGCTGAATAAAAGTGAAAAGTAAGCCAGATAAGGATTTTTATCAACATCAATGGAATAGTCGCTAGTAGTAAACCCCTCTATATTGCCTTGTCGATCGTTTTTGAGGAGATGGATTGTGAATAGGAGGTGACTCTAATTCAGGCTGGTTATCAAATTCATCTCTGTTGTAGTAGGAAATACCTTGATCTTTCTTGAGAGGCCGTTTTTGAACAGATGAGGAGTGAGGAGGAGGTGATTCTGGTTCAGTGGGTGAGATTGAAGTTTCAGATTTCTTCTCAAGCCAAACTGTCAGATAATACGGATTTTCTACTAGCAAACAGAGAAAATCATCTTCAGAATTTTGTTGACAAAAAATGCTCGCTTTATCCCGGTTATTTATGGGATAATCTGGACCTCGAGTCAAGAGTTTATTTTGAAAAATAATTTCAGAGGTATCCTGGCCAGAGACACTTTGAATTTCTAGTTCTTCTGCGGTCAGAAAGAGCATAACAAAAATTTTCTCTAAAAGCTGCTATTGTATTAATTTCAATTATCCCTTTCACCTTAAGAATAATGCTTCAGCCAAATAGCTGAAGAAAAATACGCAAATTGGCTCAAATGCCCACTCGACAAACTCTCCGGATTCTCCCTTCCAGTTCGCCCGTCAGTCTTAACCGAAAATATTTATGTCCTACTACTTATAAGGCGCTAGTGCAGACTGGCAGAAATAATCCGCCAGGTAAAAAAAGAAGCTCTCATCAGATAAAATGAAACTTATTCAATTGAGCCAAAGAGTGAAAGCAAGCAGTCAATGCCCATTAATCAAGCTGAGCCAATCAACCTCTCCAGCAGACAAGAAACCTGGTTGACTGACAAAACTCAACAAGCATAGTCAAACGACCTTACCGTAAACTCCAGCCCATACCTCTTTTTCTCATCCTGTTTTCGAGAGGCGATCGCTGGGGATGGATCGGATCTACCATTTAAAATGAGGGTTTGAAACAACTCCCAACCTTGAGTGAGGGCAGTCTTAACCCATGACCAACCAATTTTTAGATAGCTGCTGCCTCGAAACCAGTGAGGGTCAACCAAACGGCGTTTCCCTTGGGCGACTACCTCTGTTCCTTGAGCGGTTAAATATAAAGTAGCGATCGCCAAGACCAAACACAACCGAGATAAGGCAGGTGCGTTACGAATCTCAGAGCTTTCCAGTTCAAAGCCATTGGACTTGTCATCAAGAAAACTTTCTTTAATATCGAAGCGCAAGCCATACTCACGTGCATGTCTGAAGAGTGGTTGGTTCATCACTGACAATGTACCAGAGTTCGCCACTGACACCCTCACAAGCTAAAGCTAGATTGACCGGACCATAGGGGTTAGTTTTATGGATACGAACCTTTTGCAGTAGCAGGGCTTGTCCCCGTCCCAAGTGAAAATCTTTAACTTGACACCAGCTTTGGCCAGGTCGCCAAATCCAGAAATCACTCTTGATGCGGATGCGATAACTCCAACGGAGCTGTTGACGGGCATACTTCATCAATTTAGTATCGATAAACCCTCGGTCACCGAGCAGAATTACTTTAACCCCAACTGGCATCAAGCGAGCGACTCGCTTAAGCAGGTCTTGGTAGGCTTGTATCTTTACACTACTACTGGGATGCTCTACCACTCGCCAAGCAATCGGAACAGCCCGTCCTCTATAGACTACGGCTACCCGAATCAGACAATACTGATTCCACAGCATGGAAGTGTCCAAACTGAGAAACAGCTCCGATTCTGACCACCCCTTTAAGGCAGCTTGAATGAGCGGGCTATATAGCCTTTGTGGATTAATCCGGGGATTATGTAACCATCGACTGAATCTACGTTGCTTGCTTTGGGCAAACACAGCTCGTGAGTGGATATACATAGTCCATTTTGTCAGATTTACGCTACCTGAATGAATTAGTCCCATTACCATCCACACCAGGGTATATAGATGCCTGATATCAGCCCATTGTTTGGATTGACCCAATAAAGTTACAAGGGCATTATAAAGACGGGAGGTGTTTTCCATATCAGTCCTGTCTGAGTTTAGTCACCCAGTCAGAATATGGCATTTGTAGCCAATTTGAGAAGGTAACACCTTCCATCACTGGGAAAGGAGGACTCTTCGTCGGGTAGCGATCGCCCTCTGTGAACTTTTGTCAGTCAACCAGGACAAGAAACACTACTGCAACAGATAGTTAGAGGGACGACCAACCCCTATCGTCTCGTGAGAAGAGCCAAGCTGATCTTGGCGGCAGCATCGGGAGAGAGCAATAGTTCAATTAGTCGAAGATTAGAACTAGACCGAGAGCAAGTGCGCTTGTGGCGAGAGCGATGGAGAGAGGCGATCGAGAAACTAGCAGCCACCGAAGAGCAACAGGTAACAGACAAGAAGTTAATGGGGTTAATTGAGCAAATCTTAGGCGATCGCCAACGTCCAGGCACAACAAAGTCCTTTACTGTCGAACAAGTGGTCCAAATTGTGGCGATCGCCTGTGAATCCCCCGAAAAATCAGAAAGACCAGTAAGTCATTGGACCCCAAGGGAGTTAGCCGCCGAAGCAGTCAAAAGAGGAATTGTCGAAAAGATTTCCCCTCGAAGTGCGGGGCGAAATTTAAAAGGAAGCCACTCTTCAACCTCATCGTCATCGTTATTGGTTAAATGCTAATCCTGATGACCCAGTTGCCTTCAAGGAGCAAGTCAAGTATATCTGTGAATTACATCAAAATGCCTTAACCTTACTCGAGCAAAGAATTCATCTGGTCAGTACTGATGAAATGACCGGCATCCAAGCCAAAGAAAGATTATTTGTCAAGAAACCAATGAAACCCAAACGAGTGGAACGCATCATCGTTCGAGTATATTCGCCATGGAACTTTGAGTTTAATTGCCAACTGGCACATTGCCTCTGGACAAGTGATTGCTCCCTCTCTGGGAGCAACTCGCACCGAAAAAGATTTCTGCCAACACATTTCTCTTTCAATTGATACTGACCCAGATGCGGGCTGGATTTTCATTGTGGATAATCTCAACATCCATCAATCTGAATCCCTGGTGCGTCTAGTTGCCCGACGATGCGAAATTTCTCAAGACTTGGGAGTTAAAGAAAAATCGGGAATTCTCAAATCAATGGCAACAAGAGCAGCTTTCTTATCGGATGAGAGTCATAGCATTCGCTTTGTTTACATTCCCAAACATACCTCCTGGCTCAATCAAATTGAATGTTGGTTCAGTATTTTGGTCCGACGCTTACTCAAGCGAAGCAGTTTTAACTCGACCACAGAGCTCAAACAAAAAATTCTCAATTTTATTGACTACTTCAACCGGACCATGGCTAAACCTTTTGTCTGGAAATTCCAGGGGTTTCCTGAGGTAGTTTGAGCTGAGGGGTTACTTCTGCCGCTCTGCACTAGTGCAGGCTGGCAGAAATAATCCACCAGTTGGAGACTGGGATAAAGGTTTCACAATGAGCAGTAACGAAAAGTTTACCCGTTCTCGTGGTGCTGTTCTGAAGCCATTGAAGAGATTGTCAGTAGATCGCAAACTTCCTGGTTGAGACTGCACCCGGTGCAGGGAGCGGGGAGCGGGGGAGAAATTAAATGCTTGAAAATAGGATTATAAAGTGAGATTATTGAGTTTATAAGCAGTTAAAGTGAGATTAAATCTTTATTCAATCTTATTTGGCTTTAATTGACTCATAATCATCTCCCTTTCTCCCTGCTTCCTGCTCCGTTTCAGTCTTAACCAGTAACTTTTTGATCTACTGATTGTAAGTGGGCATTGCCCAGAATTCTCTCCCCGTGCGTGAGTTACAAGTTTTTTGGGTGCAATGCCCACCCTACGGTTATTATTGTCTACCTACTTATCACTAACTCGTCAAACATTACCGCCTACCGAGTATTAGGTCCTGCCTCGACAATCTCCCGACGGGCCGTTGTAAACTGCTTGAAATTCTCCACAAAGCGACTGGCTAACTCCTGTGCCTGTTGATCGTAGGCTTCCGGATCATCCCAAGTCTTCCTCGGATCTAGGATTTCCCTCGGCACCCCAGGCACTGTCTCTGGCACCAGAACTTTGAAGATAGGGTGGGGTTTGTAACTGACCCGATCCAGATTGCCATTGAGAGCAGCAGCAACCATCCCTCGCGTGTGTTTGATCGCCACTCGATGACCCACACCGTAGGAACCGCCTGACCAGCCTGTATTCACCAGATACACCCCCGTGTGTGGATGCTGCTCCAGTCGCTCTCCCAACATTTCGGCATAAACTGTCGGTGGTAGGGGGAAGAAGCACTGACCAAAGCAGGCTGAGAACGTGACCTGAGGCGCTGTGATGCCCCGCTCTGTCCCCGCCAGCTTGCTGGTGTAGCCTGACAGGAAGTGGTACATCGCCTGCTCCCGTGTCAGTTTGGCAATGGGGGGAAGAACACCAAAGGCATCTGCAGTGAGGAATATGACTGTTTTGGGATGGCTGCCTATGCCAGAGATGGCACAGTTGGGGATATACCTCAAGGGGTAGGCAGCCCTGGTATTTTCCGTCAGGTGACTGTCGTCATAGTCAGGGAGCCGGGTGTTCGGGTCTAGGATCACATTCTCTAGCAGTGTCCCAAACCGAATTGCTGACCAAATTTGGGGTTCATGTTCTGCCGAGAGGCGAATGGTCTTGGCGTAGCAGCCTCCCTCAAAGTTGAAGATGCCCTCTTGAGACCAACCGTGTTCATCGTCCCCAATCAGGCTGCGTTCAGGGTCAGCGGATAGGGTAGTTTTGCCAGTGCCGGACAGGCCAAAAAATAAGGCAGTATGACCCTGCTTGTCCATATTAGCAGCCCCGTGCATCGGCAGCACATTCTCCTTGGTCATGAAGTAGTTCATGAGGGAGAAGACCGACTTCTTAATTTCTCCGGCGTAGTGAGAACCTCCGATTAGCACTATTTTTTGGGCAAGGTGGAGAACAATAAACGCCTCACTGTTGATGCCGTCTTCGTCGGGGTCGCCATGCAAACCAGGTACGGCAATAACGGTAAAATCGATCTGATGTTTGCTCAGCTCTGTCGCTGTTGGCCGCAGGAATAGCTGATGGGCAAAGAGATTTTGCGAGGCTAGCTCGTTGATGACGCGGACACCGAAGCGGTACATCGGGTCGGAGCCCACATAGCCATCAAAAATATAGAGGTCGCGACCCTGGACGTATGAGAGAACTTTTCGATACAACCGCTGAAAATTATTCTCAGAGATGGGGACGTTGTATTGATTCCAATCGATCTCGTCCCGACTGCTGGGTTCGTCAACAATAAATCTGTCTTTGGGGGAGCGACCTGTGTACTTTCCGGTTTCGACTACTAAGGCTCCATTGTCTGCCAGTTGTCCTTCACCCCGGGCTAGGGCGTGCTCGACTAACTGCGGCACTGAAAGATTGCGATAGACCTGACCTAGGTTTTTCATTCTCAGGGTCTCTAGTCCGTAGGTTGGCCTGCTGGGCCAAGTCTCACCATCAATCAGTTGGTTGGGAGGGGCGATCGCTCTATCCCGGTCTATAGGATATTGGGTTTCCTGGGAGGTAAGTAAATTCTGATATACATCGTTCTGTAAATTGGTTTGATTTACCATTCTTAAAATCCCCGATCTAAGGTTAATTCACACCTCCCACCATCTAGTTTTATCTTAAAAATATTGTATCTTTCAAGACAATATTCCTGCTTGTCGGCTCATTTAGTTAAATTGTAGGCGATAGGAGCATCCCAAAAATGCCAATTTCGCCTTCTTCGTATGAAGTCAACTGTGTGATTTCTCCCCGTCTCCGGAATCTCCCCATCGACCGAGTCTATTTCGGAGGGATAACATTTTTGCAAAAATGGGATGCTCCCTGGGCGATCACCCTTCTTTTAGAGAAGATTATAGTAGGGTATACAATGCCCACTATAACATCTTTAGGCAAATATTTCAATCATCTCGGAGGTAAAAATGGCTGAAGAGAAAACTTATTTAGAGCTATCGGAGGAAGGAGATGGCTCTCACAAATTTTACGAAGTGATTGTCAACGGCACACAGGTGTCGATTCGCTACGGTCGAATTGGTATTCAGGGTCGGACTCAGGTGAAAACCTACCCCACTCCAGAAAAAGCAAAAGCTGAGGCAACTAAAAAAATTAACGAAAAGCTGCGCAAAGGTTACGAACACGCGGTTATGGGGATGCGTAAGAAGCGTCCTGTGACCCGCAGGCAAATTGACAGCCAAAAGTCCACGGCGAAGAATGCACCAGTGATTTGGAAGTTTGCTTCTAGATCTCCCGCCTTTGGCATCTTTATTGATGAGGAACGCTGCTGGGTTGGCAATCAGGCCGCTCAGGTATTTGCTCTGAGCCACACCGGAAAAGTGCAAAATCAGTTTCGTCTTCCTGAGGGAGTGAAGTGTATCGTTGCTGATGACGATTGGCTTTATGCTGGCTGCGATGATGGCAAAGTTTACGACTTGACTGGGAAAATTCCCCGTGTCGCCTACGAAATTGCACCAGATGTGGATATCTTCTGGCTGGATATAAAAGATGGGATTCTCGGTGTTTCTGATGCTGAGGGGAAGGTGACAACCATTAACCATGAAGATGAGTCCCAGTGGAGTCGGCAGAGTAAGGGTAATCATGGCTGGATGGTGCGCTGCGACGAGATTGGGGTTTATCACGGTCACAGCGGCGGCGTGACTATGTATGACTGGGAAGATGGTCGGATAATCTGGAACCAGAAAACCCATGGTGCGGTGCTGTTTGGCTGGCAGGAGGAGGCGATGGTTTATGCCAGTACCAGTAACAGTCAAATCTATGCTTTCACGAAGAAGGGGGAAGTTAGCACAATTTATCAGTGTGATGCGCCAGCTTTCTCTTGCGCTACGGCACAAGAGGGGAAGTATGTCTTTGCTGGGGATAACTGTTCTTCGATTTATTGTTTTAATGAGGCGGGCGATCGCCTGTGGAAACTTGGCACTGACTGTGGTTCTGCTTTTTCCATGCAGTTTTTAGGCGATCGCCTCTACATCGTCACCACCGATGGTTCTCTTGCCTGCATCGATGCCAGCGAAGCCGCTATCAAAGCAGCACAAGCAGGTATAATTCCCCAAACTGTTAACATCAAAGCACCAAAAACTGTACAGGCAGTGGTTGCTTCCAATACCCTAGAAACAACCTCTAATGCGAGTCAGGGGGTAATTGTGGAATGCTTCAAAGAAGGAAGCAGGCTTAGAATTCGTGTGGCTTCCCCTGGCTATAATCCCGACTGGAAAGTGCAATTTCCCAAAGATATTCGGGAAGAGGGTGCGCGTTATGTTGTAGACGATGTGCGTGAATCGTCTCGTGGTGGTTTCTATCGCGCCTATGGGGATATCAAGAAGTTAGTGTGACATCCTCCCGACACCGATGCTACGCATACGGCGCGGGCTTCCCGGGTTGACAACCGGGCATTCCTAGTTATTTCCCGTTCGACTGACCCTCACGACGGAAGCCTTGCGGGCTTTTCGCCACTTATCTAGAACACGTTGGTACAACCGATGTGTATCTCCCACCGTTGGTTCCCCGACAGCTCGACTGCCTAGGCGTTTTGCTTCCCCAGAGTCCCTGGGTACTAGCTACCAATCTTTTTGGGAAGACTTGGCCAAGATTCGGTGAGGTTTTT
>JBFRWF010000223.1:0-13065 GCA_051439465.1 Xenococcaceae cyanobacterium
CGCGCTACTTTTGTGTAGTGGCAATCGGCGAAAAAGCCTTATGCTAGTGTAGATAGCCGATGATGAACAGGCACAGATTTGGCCTGAGCTCAACTCAGCTGAAAAGCCTCAAAATCAACACCCTACCCTATTCCCTATTCCCTATTCCCTATTCCCTATTCCCTGTTGCCTGTTGCCTATTGCCTGTTGCCTATTTACTGTTGCCTGTTGCCTGTTGCCTGTTGCCTACTCCAAGTGTCCCGCTTTAAGTTGGTAGCCGATAATATGACCGATTGACTCAGTTGACCTAGATTGAGTGTCGATATAATACGCCGCCAGATTTCATTTTTATTCAAAACAGATAAAGAACAAATAAAAAGCGTTGCCGTATAATGTTTATTATGGAAAATGCCAGTTTCCTTACATTTCAGGGTCAATCCCCTATTCCTAATTACTTGAGATGATGCAACATCTCTATCTGTCATGTAATTACACCTTGGACAATGATGAATCCTGACGCTCAAATCTTTTTTAACTTTTTCTCCCTGCTCCCTGCTCCCATGCTTCTTTTAGGGTGCAGAGGAGATTAATTAAATGGTTTGTGACAAAATTAACCTCTCTCCCTTTCCCCCTGCTCATAAGCTCCCTTGCTCAAAAACCCCCAGCTAAATCGAAGATTGTAGCTGGGGTATTATAGCTCCCCCAAACCCCCTCATCTGATAAAGTGAGAGTGTTGGTCAAAAATCAGTCAGGCTATCCACTCCTAATAACTCGCTCAAGGAATAAGTGTGGTTATTGAGGAACTATTATTCCTCTGGTACGGGGTCTCTTTGTATGTAACCGTTCAGGGGGGCGATCGGGAATAGGCGATCGAGCATGACAAGTCAGGCGATGCTCGCGGAGCTGCGCACGCTTACGCGAACGGGAACAGGCTCTCGACCAGGACAAGTCAGGCGAACGGGAACAGGCTCTCAGGCAGCTGCTTTTACTTCCTCTTGAGAATTAGCAACCTCCGGTAACAAAGACGGAGCCGATTTGCCCGAGCGCGCAGCACTAATTGCCGCAGTCATATATTCGGTGACATTACGGTTTTGGGAATGCAGAGTCATTACCACCGTCAGCATCCGAGCCACAAAATTACTGCCAGCTAGACTTCGTCCCTGCTGACGCAGCTCGCTTTGAGAGCCAAAACTAGTGCGTCGCCACAAGACCGCTGGACGAGCTGCGATAGCAGGGTCAAAGACTATTGCTCTCTCGGCGGCATTATTCGTCGGTTCCAAGCCCGACACGGTGACAAATAGCCACAAAGCTGGTTCCACCTTCAGCAGTTGGCGACAAGTGCGAACAGTTTTAGCTAGAGGAGTCTTCTCCCGGGAGCCAATCTGATAATTGGCTCCATCCGAAAGTAAACTTCTCACCCGCGCTCGAATTGGTAAGACTAATGACCGAAACTGAGTGAGGCTCAGAGTCCCATCTCGCACTCGATGCCATAAACGAAATAACTTCTTCTGTTGGGCGAGCAGGTCTCGCCCTAGTTGACGAGATACACCACTGCGTTCAGATATTTTGGTGAACTCTCGCTAGACTTCGTCCCCGCTGACGCGGCTCAGGTGTGCCCAGCATAGTTGCCTGAGAGCAACATCCACCCAATTGTAGGCATTATAGCGATCGCTATTCAGAATTACGCTAAAATCTTTTCCCAATAAATCTTGAGCCGCTGCAGTAGAACGAGCCAGCATCACTTGGAAGAAACTGACCAACGGGGTCACAGCTACCCACAACCAAGCTCTATGATTTTGCGGATTTTTCCCATCGGCATTTCCCTGATTGAAACCCGTCTCATCTGCTCCCACTATTGGTGCCGACTGGATATAGGCTTTAGCTTCATCTACTGGCTTCGACACTGCTTCACTTGCTTCAGTTCTCAGACGATTGACACTGCCTAGAGAGAGCTTAACTCCGAAGAAGTCAGACATACCTGAGACTACCATCCGATTGTATGACGATACATCCCACTCATTAACGAGACGAGTGCTACCACTCTAGCACCGTAGCCGCTGGCTTCTACTTCTTCGGGTAGGGTGGCTCTGGTTTTCTGACCGCAATGAGCGCAGCTCAGTTGGTGCAGGCGATGCTCTTCGATGTGAAGTTGGATGGGGGGAATCTCCACTACTTGATGGCGATAGGGGTTAGGGTCAAATCCCCTCAGTTCCTCTCCACAACAGATGCAAGTCACAGGATAGTGGTCGGTAACTTGCTCACACTCTTCTACTGGATACAAAGGACGGCTATGACCGGGATGACCGGGTTGCCCGACCCGTTTTTTTCCTCGTTGCTTTTTTTTCTTTCTATTTTGGAGATTAGCCTGGTCTGAAGCGGGAGGGCTATGGGAGTTCTGTGAGTTCCGATTGACTTTCTCGTTAAGTTGCTCGTTGTCAACTTGTAATTCTTTGAGGTGTTGCTCTAGTTGCTCTATCTTCTTGCCTAACTGCACCACTAACTTTCTGACACTGACTGGAGTCTTCTCCCAATCGTCTGCGTCAATTCCTGCTGTTTCTAGTAGGTGCTTGTTATCCATGCCTCTCAGATTACCATATTTTGTTTCCCAACGTTAATTCTCTTGAAGTTATAAAAGCGGCTGCCTGAGATGGACATTCGCTGCGGGTTCCCGCTTTGGTTGAGTGCTTCTGTTACGCTAGACATCGCTCAATGCCAATTGGTTCAGACCTTACTGAGGATAATTATTCAACAATCAACATCCGGATTCCACTCAACATCCTCCATTGTACTATTCCCGTTCGCGTAAGCGTGCGCAGCTCCGCGAGCATCGCCTGACTTGTCCTGCTCGATCGCCTATTCCCGATCGCCCCCCTGAACGGTTACCTTTGTATCGATTCGGGCACCACCCAGGGAAAACGCTTATATTTAATATAGAAGCCAGCCAACATTAACAGAACAATAACAATTGTCCCTAGGCCCAAAGGACTGGGAACCCAGAAAACCGCTTCGATATAGTTAATCTGACCGGGTTGGAGTTGCCACACTAGCTGACGCTCTCCGTTACGAACCTCTGGACTCAGGGAATTTTCCCCGACAATACTGCGGGCTCCCCAGGGAGTTTTCAAGGCGAATTCTAAATCAATCAGGGAACCAGGACTGACAATTAAGTTACCTTGGTTGGAGAGAACGCCAAGGGCGCGTAAATCTACACTTAGACTCAATCGGTTCCGTTCCAACAAGAGCAAATTACTTTGACGCAAAGACATCTCAGAATTGAGTTGCACTAAATCGAGGGCGTCAACCTTTGCCGACTGGGAAGCTTTTTGGGGATTGGGGTTGAAAAATTTGTTGAACTTCAAAGCCAGTTCTTTCCCATTGCTAAACGGAATAGTGACAACAATTTCTTGTTGCGAGATTTCTTGGGTTTTCCCTTGCAGCTGCCGCGCCCTCTCCTCAATGCTAGTTAACCATTTTTGCGCTTCCGATTGACTTAAATTGGTTAGCTGTTCCCCCAACTTAATATGTTGCACAATTGCGCCATGGTGCTGATGTTTGAAGTTAACCCCAACATCATAGTGGACACAGCCAGTCAGAAAAATTAAAACGCAAAATATCAAAGGTAAAAGAGAGAAAAATTTCCTTTTCCTTGTCTTTTTTTTCTGTTTCATTTGTTCCTTTTTCATATGATTTACCAGCTATAGTCATACCTAGAATTACCAGCGCGTTTGGTCAAATGAAGTCCCTCAGTGATGAAGTCTGAACAGCGTACCCGAAGGGTGCCATCGCATCTGTTATGTGCAATAACTACCGGGGCGCTGTGTAGGGGCGAAGCATTTGGGCGATAAACTCTTATCTTTCTTTTTATGGTTAATTAACCGGATTTGATATCACCAATCACCCCCTCACCAGTCACCAGTCCCCAGTCCCCAGTCACCTTGAAGAGCAATTAATCCTCTTCCAAATCCTCATTACTAGCTGCACTGCCGCCGCTAACTGTGACTAAGTCAATTTGCTGGCGATAGTAATCGACACTTTTGACTTCAACTTCGACCTCATCACCCAGTCGATAGGCGATCCGGTTTTTGCGTCCGACGAGACAGCTATGCCGGGAACGATACTCATACCAGTCATCTTTGAGAGAACTGACATGGACTAATCCTTCTACCAGCAGGTCTTCAATTTCCACAAAGAAGCCGTAGGATTGAACTCCAGTAATTAGCCCTTGAAAAACCTGACCTGTGCGCTCTTTCATCTTTTCGGCTTTCTTTAAACCCTCCAGATCCTTCTCAGCATCCTCTGCCAGCTTTTCTCGATCATTGAGGTGAGATACCACCGAATAAAACTGAGTTTCCAAACTTGTCTGCATCTGGGGTGGTAAAACGTTCCAGTTGATTTTGCCCTGGCAACTGCTGCTGCCGAGGTCGACACCTGTTTTGGCGCGGATGTGGCGGCGATCGCGTCCATGCTCAAATACCGCAGTTAGTACCCTTTGCACCAACAAATCTGCATAGCGTTGTCCGGGGGATACACAGTGGGTGTAGCCTTCGCTATAAGCCAAACCAAAGTGAGGACCAGGGTGGCTGATATATTTTACTGACTTTAAGGTGGACTGCAACAAATAATTTAAAACTTTGGCGGCTGAGGATTTAGAGAACTCTTGGGTCAAATTTTGATAGTCATGGGAACTAATTTCCTCATCAGACTCCAGCTCTAGCTCTAGCCCCAAATTATTGCCTAATTTGAGCAAATCTTCCAGCTCATCCCAGTCTGGTTCTGGCTGGGTGCAGTAAATCCCTGGCACGCCAAGGGCTGATAAATGGGCGGCTACTACTTTACCCGCCAAGACAACCAACTCCGTTAACAGAGAGCGCACTGGTAAAGAGGAAGAAACGACAATCGCCCCCAATCTCCCTTCATCTTTATAGGAAGGCTGAGCCTCCGCCAAGGCGATTTCAAAACCTCCTCGCTGCAACCGCTGTGCTTTGACTAGGGGACTCAAGGTAAAAAATAGCTGATTGAGCATTTCTACTGCCCCTGCCATTTCCGGTTCAACTTCTCCGGAACCCAGCAGCGACTGTACCTGCTGATAACTGAGTTGATGGTCTACTTTGACCACAGTCGGTTGAATTTCAAACTCTACCACTTGACCCGTCTCATCAAGGGTGATAAAAACCGATATGGTTAAGCGGTCTTCACCGGGCAGCAAAGAGCAGCAACTCCTCACCTCCTCAGGGAACAGGGGTAGTACTTTGTTGCCCAGATAAATAGCGGTTCCTCGCTTTCTCCCTTCTAGATCCAACGGGGAATCGGGCTCGATGTAGTGGGCTACATCAGTGATGTGGATGCCTAGCTGCCACTGTCCTGCCTCAGTTTTTTCCAGGGTGAAGGCGTTTTCTACAAATGGGATGTTGCCCCCCTCAACTTCTTCCTCAATGCTGAGTGTTAGCAGTCCTCTCAAATCCCGCCGTTTTTTTGTCTCAGTTGGGTTCAAATTTTTCGGTAGAGCCTTACCAGCCTCGATCACTTCGGAGGGAAAGGTTTGGGGCAGGTCATGTTTACAACAAACAATATCTGTATCTGCTGCCGCTTCCGCATCACTACCCAGAATGCGTGTTACTTTACCAATAGGAGAGTTTTGTCCGAGGGGATAGCGCAGAACTGCGACGTGGACAAGATGGTCAACCGCTTTCTCCAGGTTATCTCCATTGGGCTTGAGGTCTAGTTCAAACAACAGTCGGTCATCGAGGGGAATGGCTCGATAACCCCCATTGTCCTTTATCACTTGTGCCAGGAGAGAAGGGTTGGCACGGTCTAAAATTAGCTTCACTTCTCCTTCTGGGGAACGGCGGCGACTGCCTTCTTTGATGATTTTAACCAGGACGCGATCGCCATTCCAAGCATTGCTGAGGTGACTTTCTCGCACATAAATATCGTCCGCATCTTCATCATCTTGGATCGCAAAACAAAATCCTTTGCTTGAACAGCGCAGTTTTGCTTCTACCACGCCTTCTTCATAAACCCGGCGATACTTGCCAAGCTCTTTGATCAACACCCCGATTCGTTCTAGGGCATCCAGGATGATTTGCAGTTTTTGTACACTTTCCTCATCTTGACAACCCAGTTTTTTCTCTAAAACTTTACCTGCAACTAATTTGTCATCAACGAAATAGGAAAGCAATGTAGCGATTGAAAATTCCATCCGAAATAATCCTTCTAATTTGAGCCTAATTTGAGCTTCCTTCTTTTGCTCTTACCATCAGTTGCTAATTATCAGTTGTTCTCCCCTCACTCCAATACTGCTCGGTTAAGAAAAATTGTCGGTAGTCTTCGACGCTGCTGCGCAGTAGAGACAAGCTCTTGAGCAGGGAGCAGAGGAGAGTGGGTAATCTGTATGAAGGCAATTCGGTTTTAGAGCTTATCCGAGTAGTATTGCCTCCACCCCTCCTCTCAGGGGTAGGTTTTTCAGATTTGGCGTTTTTTGGTGCAGGGGAGCTCTTGCGGGTATGGGCGCGCTTAGAAGAAAACCGCTTGTGTTGATATATGAGAAGTAATATCAACCAATCTCCCAGTCTCCCAGTCCCCCAGTCCCCCAGTCCCCCAGTCTCCCAGTCCCCCAGTCCCGCCTACCAACGATTTATGACCACACCCGATTGGGGCTGGGTTGTTGACCGAATGACTTCGCGACGAAGACAAGACAGCCTATAACTGCCTGTAACTATTTTGACATACTCGGGCCGCTAACCCTACTGGATATTTCGAGTAGAATTAGTTAAGGCAGAAAAAAAGCTTATGTTGACTCAATTCCGAATTCGTTATCCCCAAGGTAGTCTGATTAGTGAGTTAGTGAAAATTGACCGCGGTCAATATGTGGTACGAGCCTTGGTTCAAGTCGAAGGCGTTACTCTGGCAACGGGTTTAGCCGCTGCTAATACCGTTGAACAAGCAGAAGACCATGCGAGAAATAGAGCGTTGGCTGTTCTTGACCTTAATCCCGCTACTGCTACTCAAAGTACTACCAATACTTATTCTTTAGAAAGTTTGGAGCAGACTGAGCCTCACAAGGTGTTTTCCCAAACTGTTGAAACTAGCGATCGCACTGACTCCTCCTTTCCCAAAGAAGCTGTCAAAACGCAGCCTAAGCCGTTGTTTCCCGAAACGACTGAAACCACCAATACCACTGACTCTTCCTTGGGAGAACGCAAGAAGCTGAGTAAGATAGAGGCTATCCCAACAACTGGAAAAGAAACTCAAAGCTTGCTCTTTGACGAGCAGTTTTCCTCAGGCTCAAAAGAAACAGTTCCAGAAGTCCAAACAACACCTGTAGATCCAGCACCAGACTATCCCTTGAGTAAACAACCACCCACTGAAACTCCGCTTAATTCCGCAACTGCTGACCCGATTGATTTTTCTGACATCATTGCCAAAAGCGATGCTGAACTAAAGCGCTTGGGTTGGACGAATGAACAAGGGCGCGATTATCTGCTACAAACTTACGGCAAGCGATCGCGCCACTTGCTCTCCGATGAAGAATTGCTGGAATTCCTGCACTATTTGGAGAATCAACCGACAATATAACAGTTATCATCGGGTGTGGTCATAAGTAGTTGGTAAGGACATCAGGGGTGAGGGAGCGAGCTCACAAGGGTAGGTTTTTAACAAAAGAGTGAGTCAGGACGATCGCAGAAACGAAAAAATAAGCTTTTTCTCCCCCTGCTTCCCCTGCTCCCTACTTTTGCCTTTTGCATGCAAGCCTTTTGCCTTTGAGCGCTCTGCGGAGCAGCGACGTAGTCTAGCGAGTCCCTGCTCCCCCTGCTCCCACTCTCCTAGGACCATCAGCACCAACAGATTTAACTAACTGTCGCAGGTGGTTTACTAGTACAGGGACTGCGATTAATCACTTGGTCAATTAAACCGTAGTCTTTGGCTTCCTCAGCGGACATGAAGAAATCACGATCTGTATCTTCCTGAATTCGCTCGAGGGGTTGACCTGTGTGCTTGGCAAGATGTAGATTTAACTCGTTTTTGAGGTACAAAATTTCCTTGGCCTGAATTTCAATATCAGCAGCTTGCCCCTGAGCCCCTCCTAGAGGTTGGTGAATCATAATCCGGGAGTTGGGTAGACTCATCCGCTTTCCCTTAGCACCAGCACTGAGGAGAAAAGCCCCCATGCTTGCTGCTAAGCCGATGCAGATGGTACAAACATCTGGACGAATTTGATTCATGGTGTCGAATATCCCCAAGCCTGCTGACACCGAACCACCGGGAGAATTGATATAGAGGTAAATTTCTTTGTCGGCATCTTCGGCTTCGAGAAATAGCAACTGGGCAACAATCAAGTTGGCCAACTCATCCCTAACTTCCTGCCCCAGAAAAACGATCCGCTCTCGCAGCAGTCGCGAATAGATATCAAAGGCGCGTTCGCCACGACCAGAGGTTTCAATAACGGTAGGAATCATGCACTCTAAGTTATGATTTGTGTTTCTTTGATTGTAACTACCTGGTGAAAATAGCAGCTTCGATCTCCTCGATTGCAGTTTCTATATCTTCGTTGACGATTTGTCGGTCAAATTCACTACTGGCAGCAATTTCGGCTTGGGCACGCTCCAGGCGTCGGGAAATTGCCTTTTCTGAATCATTCCCCCTACCCCTTAACCTGCGCTCTAGTTCTGGCACAGAAGGGGGGAGAATAAACAGGCGCAGGGCATTGGGAAAGGTCTGTTTGATTGCCCTTGCCCCAACTACTTCGATTTCTAAGAGTACCAACTTCCCCTGATTGATTTGCTCCTCTACTTTCAAGCGAGGGGTTCCGTAATAATTACCAGCATACTCTGCCCACTCCAAAAGCCGATCGGCTTTGACCATTGCCTCAAATTCCTCCCGACTGACAAAGTAATAATCTTTCCCGTCTATTTCACCCGGACGGGGTGTCCGGGTGGTAGCGGAGACGGAAAGATACAGTTCGGGATGACGCACCAGCAGCGATCGCAGCACGGTGCCTTTGCCAACACCACTCGGTCCCGTTAGCACAATCAGTTTACCTGCTTGCATGTGATTCGGATCGGAGTTTAGTTATTGTCGCCGTGAGAGTCTCTGTTAATGACAAAGCGATGGGCTACGGTTTCCGGCTGAATCGCTGAGAGAACGATGTGGCTGGAGTCTGTAATAATCACTGCGCGGGTGCGACGTCCATAAGTAGCATCAATCAGTTGTCCGCGATCGCGGGCATCTGTAATGATTCGCTTAATCGGAGCAGACTCCGGGCTAACGATGGCAATGACCCGGTTAGCCGATACTATGTTACCAAAACCGATATTGATTAGCTGTATGTCCATAAAAAATTAGTGGCTAAGCCGTTTTTGAAGCAATTAAACCGATATAATTCTAATGTTATCGATAAAAATTAAGCCTTACAACGATAAAAGCCACTTAACTACCTACATTTTCGTTTTTTTAAGCTTTTTTTCGTTTTTTTTCCCAATAGTCTGGTTCATCCTCTACTTAGAGAGTCTTTCCTCTGCCTGTTGGGTTTCCTCCTTTGCCACTGTTATCAAACGGAGGGCGATCGCTTCTGAAATCCAGCCGAGTGCATAGCGATGCTTAAAACTTGGTCAAAATTGGCTAAACCTGTTCAACACCCAAGTTAGCCTGGGTTAACACTCTTCTGATATGTCGAAAATTTGGAGATAGTCTACATTGTCGAGCTCTAAAGGATTAGTGTCATCTGGCTCGGAAATAGCGATCAAACCCAAAGAAGTTGTGTTCAGAAATAAATCGTCTATCCTAATGTTGCTATTATCCGTTTCTCGGGTACGGATTAACATGCTATTAGCAGAACCGCTGAAATAACTGCTCTTGAATATCAGGATTACGAATTAATTGCATATCAAAACGCAATACAGGCATAACCGCAATGCCTCTATCGAGTCCGGCTAAAGCCATTCCCGAATACTTTGACCACAGACATCGGTCCGCTTATTGAATACCTCACAATTGACTATCTTACTTGTGCGTCGGGTTTAGCATCTGACGTACCTCCCTTGTTAGACAAGCGATCGCAGAGGAGTTTATCCCAGCACTGGGTTTTCACCGCAGTTGATCGAGATCGTCGGCTCTTGGGATTTAATCTATCTTATCACATGCAGACCAAAAAGTTTACAGTCATGCAACCGTAGGGGATATGGTTAAGGTAATTCTTGATTTGGACAGGAAACACGTTTTAGCGGGTACATACAAAGCAAGAGTCAAAACCCCTACACCGAATTTTTCGTTGTTAGCCCATGCAACCTGTTGACTTTACCACTCTAACTGCCACTTGTGCCGAACTGCGCGATCGCTGGATACCAGCACGCACCGAACAGGTGTATCAGCGCGATCGCCATACCATTGCCATTGCCTTGCGCACCCTTACTCAAAGGGGTTGGCTGACAATTTGCTGGCATCCTCAAGGGGCGCGGATTTGTATCGGAGACGCACCTCCTCGCACCCCTGATACCTTTACCTTCAGCGATCAATTGCGGCATCAATTGGGGGGATTTGCCTTAATTGCCATAGAAGCGATCGCCCCTTGGGAACGAGTCTTAGACCTCCAATTTGCCAAACGTCCCGGTGAACCACCTATTTGGCACCTCTACGTGGAAATTATCGGCAAATATAGCAACGTCATCCTCACGGATGCTAATAACCAAATTGTAACCGTTGCCCATCAAGTTAGTGGTGCCCAATCTAGCATCCGTACTGTACAAACCGGACAACCCTATGACCTCCCACCAGCACTCACAGGCACTACCCCTAGTTTGAGCGAATCTCAACAACGCTGGCAAGAGCGGGTTAGTCTCGTTCCTGGAGCAATTAAGCGTCAGCTACTCAAAAGTTATCGGGGATTGAGTCCCAGCTTAGCCCGTTCTATGGTGCAAGCTGTTAATCTTGACCCCGAACAATCCACCGAAAGCCTACAGGAGTCTGATTGGCAAAGGCTATTTCAACGCTGGCAAGAATGGCTGCAAGCACTAGATACATCTAATTTTAATCCCGGCTGGACTGCTGATGGCTACACTGTCCTCGGCTGGGGCATGACTAAACCAGCAAAGAATGTTCAAATCTTACTCAATCGCTACTATACCGACGAACTAAATCAACAAATCTTCCAACAGCTACACCATCAACTGGTTCAGAAAGTAAGCAATCTGCTGGCAAAATTACGCCTCAAAGCGGATATTTACACACAACGCTTGCAGCAATCAGATGAGGCAGACGAGTACCGCCAACAGGCTGATTTATTGATGGCTCATCTCCACAACTGGGAACCGGGGATGAAATCGATTACCCTCTCGGATTTTGAGACGGGTAAGCTCCTGCAGATTTCCCTCAACCCAGAAAAGAATGCGGTGCAAAATGCCCAAGCGTTCTACAAGCGTCACAAAAAACTGAAACGCGCTCGTACTGCTGTTGAGCCTTTACTCAAAGAGGTGCACTCGGAAATCGAGTATTTAGAGCAGGTGGAGGCTAGTCTGAGCCAGTTAGAAGGTTATAACAGCCCAGAAGATTTACAAACTCTATACGAAATTCGCGAGGAACTAATTCAGCAGCAGTATCTAAAAGCAAAACAACAGCGCACTCCCAGCACTACAGAGGAATCAAAGCCTTACCGTTATCGCACGCCGTCGGGGTTCCAATTGTGGATTGGGAGGAATAACCGACAGAATGATCGCCTAACCTTTCGCACTGCTGGGGATTATGACCTCTGGTTTCATACTCAGGAGATTGCTGGGAGTCATGTTCTGTTAAGGTTAGAGCCGGGAGCTGTGCCTGATGAAGCGGATTTACAATTTGCTGCTGACTTGGCGGCGTATTACAGTAGGGCTCGTCAGAGTGAACAGATGCCAGTGGTTTACACTAAACCGAAATATGTCTATAAACCCAAGGGGGCTAAACCAGGGATGGCGGTTTATAAGCAGGAGCGCATCCTCTGGGGTCGTCCGCAACTGGCAAGGGCTTACCTAATAAATAAGGAATAGAACAAAAAAATTTATTTTTTTTAACAAAACTGCTGTACGTTCTGTTACAATATTGTAAAGAAATCTTTCTTGCTGGCGATTTGGGAACGCGCAGCTTAGATTTGCTCAAAACTAAACAACAACAAGAATAGAAATAAATGAGGCTGGCGATCGCAACCGCTGGCCTTTTTTTCGCGCTCTTCGTTTCTGCTCTTATCATATTAATGATTTGCTGTCAAGCATGCGACTCTCGAACTCTACCGACTACTTGATGGTTAGGGACTTGCGTAAAAATAAAATACCAACTGGTAGTATAAAAATAACAGGTAAGGCGATCGCTCCTCCAGCCCGCTCAAGAGCAACCTCTTTGTGGCGAGGCAGGGGCGAGATCTCTTGCCTCGCTGAGAGCGAATCACTATCTCAGCAAGATTATTGAATTAAAATATTTTTGACTCAGTTTTTGTTTAAGTCCCGTTAACAAGTTGTTTCCTTATTATACCGTACCCCTTCAGGGGGGCGATGGCTACTGCTTTCGATCGCCTAACTTTTCGGACTCTCCATCCTGTTCCCGTTAGTATAAGCGTGTGCATGCTAGCTGCAATCGTCCTTGAGCGGACTCTCCATCCCCCGATCGCCCTTGAGCGGACTCTTCATCCTATTCCCGCACCGCCGGAGGCAGATCTCTTCGAGATCGCAAGACTTTTTGGACTCTCTAGCCTGTTCCCGATCCCCCAAGCCATCGTCCCCTAAGCAGTTATTTCACTGGTAACTTATTAACACGCAAGTCCCGTTCAGGTAAGATAGTTTCGCCTGTTTCATAATGCCAAGAAGAGTAAGGGATTGAGCGGATAATCAAGATTCATGAAAAGGACTTGACAAATGACCTTCTTTCTTAACTTCTCACCAATAGTCCCCTGTTCCCTGTTCCCCGTTCCCTGTTCCCTGTTCCCTGTTCCCTGATCCGAAAGCTTGCCTTACTTCCACCATCATTCGCACAATATCCTGCATTTTGTACTGCGCTTGCCATCCTAACTTTTCTCTAGCTTTGGCTGGGTTTCCCCGACTAATTGCCAGATCAGTTGGTCGCAAGAGG
>JBFRWF010000224.1:0-5280 GCA_051439465.1 Xenococcaceae cyanobacterium
GGGCACTGTTCTCCTACATGAAGCACGAAGGGACGAATATGTTCGAGACTTATCAAGACCGTCCCCACGCTTACGGTCACACCTGGAGTCCCCGCTTTGAACCGGCTGCTAAGTTGATGCACGGTCACGCAGTCACTATTGGTATGGCGTTCGGTGCGAGTCTGGCGGTAGAGATGGGTTGGTTGCAACCGGTAGAACGCGAGCGCATTATTGCTTTGTGTCGCTCTCTCGGCCTGTCTGTCTACCACCCTATCCTGGAAGATATTGATCTGATCCTCGAAGGTCAGAAAAATATGCGGCGCAAGCGAGGAGAAGGGGGTCTGTGGGCTCCACTACCGACAGGTATCGGTTCCTGTAACTACGCCCAAGAGGTATCGTCAGGATTGCTGCAAACAGCGGTTGAAAAGCACCAGCAGTTATGTTCCTCTTTGCCCGATGGTGGCAAAGGCCAAGAAATGTACCTCAGCGATCTCGGTTTGGAGTAGGAGGAATAGAAGATGACTCAGGTAATAGAAACGCCGAAAATAGCCAGGCCCGTAACTCCCTTGGGGATTTTAGTCGAACAGCTTGAGAAGACTGTCCAGATGGCGAAACAGGCAAACGTCCCTGCTTCCCTGCTGGCTTCTGTGCAACAGGCGTTCAATTTAGCAGCCGGGATCGACCCCTACCTTGAGGAATGTACCACTTCTGAGTCTCCTGCCCTAGCGGCCCTAGCGCGGAAAACAGCCACAGAAGATTGGAGCAAACGCTTCTGTGATGGAGAAACGGTGCGCCAGTTGGAACAGGAGATGCTCTCTGGACACATTGAGGGACAAACCCTCAAGTTGTTTGTCTACATGAGTGGGGCCAAGCGCATCCTGGAAGTGGGTATGTTCACTGGATATTCAGCTTTAGCGATGGCCGAAGCCTTGCCAGAAGATGGCTGGGTGGTAGCCTGTGAAGTGGATCAATATGTGGCAGACTTTGCCCGCAGTTGTTTTGATGAATCCCCTCACGGCAGCAAAATCAGGGTGGAAGTGGCTCCTGCTTTGGAGACATTGCAAAAACTAGCAGATGCCCAAGAATCCTTTGATTTGGTGTTTATCGATGCCGATAAGAAGGAATATGTGGATTATTTCAAGCTCCTGCTAGACAGGAATTTGTTGACTCCTGGTGGCTTTATCTGTGTGGATAACACCCTGCTTCAGGGACAGCCCTATTTACCGTCCCAGCAGCGCACAGCCAATGGAGAGGCGATCGCTCAATTTAACCGTTTTGTCGCCGATGATCCACGAGTAGAACAAGTTCTCCTCCCGTTGCGCGATGGTCTAACTATCATTCGGCGTAAATAACTAAAAAGCAGAGCTATAAAGTAGTAGAGTATGAACTAATAATTTTCTTAGATTATTGGTTCTTATACTTACATATTTGCTTTTGGCTTTTATAGCACTACATATTAAGGTTAGGACGTTGATTTATGGAAAAATCATCATCGCTTCAACTGAAAACTTCTGCCTTGCTGAGAAACGTCGGAACTTTGGTGCTGCTAATGTTAGCATTTCCGCTCAATCTCACTATTGTGCTTACAGCTCTCATTTGGAATTGGATTAGTTTACCTTTTAATAAGCGAAAACCGATTGAGAATCCTCAGAATATTTTAATCACTGGGGGGAAAATGACTAAGGCTTTACAGCTTGCTCGTTCATTCTATGCTGCTGGTCATCATGTCACCCTAATTGAAACTAATAAATATTGGTTGTCTGGGCACCGCTTTTCTAAGGCGGTTAAAAAATTTTATACTGTACCCGCACCGGAAAAAGATCCGGATGGTTATTGTCAAGCAATCCTCAAAATTGTTCGACAAGAAGATATTAATGCTTTTCTCCCAGTATCTAGTCCAGTTGCTAGTTATTACGACTCTCTAGCGGGGGAATTAATTGCTCCCTATTGCCAAGTAATTCATTTTTCACCTGAAATCACTAAGCTGTTAGACGACAAGTTTACTTTGGTGGAAAAAGCGCATGATTTAGGGCTATCAGCGCCGAAAGCTTTCCTGATTACCAAACCACAACAGATTCTTGATTTTGATTTTCAAAGCGACGGCAGCAAATACCTTTTAAAAAGCATTCGCTATGATTCAGTGTCTCGTTTATATCTGACTCAGTTACCCTTTGAAGGGATGGAAGATTATGCAAAAAATTTGCCTATCAGTGAGGAAAATCCTTGGACAATGCAGGAGTTTATTACAGGTCAAGAATATTGCACCCACAGTACAGTCCGCCAGGGAAAAATTAGGCTTCACTGCTGTTCCAAATCTTCTCCTTTCCAGGTGAATTATGAGCATATTGAGAACCAGGAGATATACGCATGGGTGGAGAAATTTGTCAAGGAATTAAATTTGACGGGACAAATTTCTTTTGACTTCATTCAAACCCAGGATGGTACCGTCTATCCGATTGAGTGCAATCCTCGCACCCATTCGGCAATTACTATGTTTTACAATCATCCAGGATTGGCAGATGCTTATTTGCACGATAGTAAAGATGAGAATGAAGCGCCAATCGTGCCACTTCCTGACAGTAAGCCGACTTACTGGCTCTATCATGAAATTTGGCGGCTGACTGACATCGGTTCGTGGTCAGAGTTACAAGCTTGGCTACAGAAGATTGTTAAGGGAACAGATGCTATTTTTCAAGTCAATGACCCCTTACCATTTTTAACTGTACCTCACTGGCAGATAACCTTACTATTACTAGAGAATTTACGAAAATTAAAAGGCTGGGTCAGGATTGATTTTAATATTGGTAAATTGGTGGAGCTAGGAGGAGACTAGTACCGCTGCGCGGAAGTCGAAAGGCATCTGCGCGACTCAGCGACGCGCTGCGCTACTCTGGGGTGCGCTGTGTTAGCAGGGGCGCGCTGCGGAGCAGGGGCGTAGCCTAGCCTAGCCTAGTCTAAAGGCTTGCAGTAAAAAGTATTGCTGGGTAAGGCTTTGAGTCTTTTTGCCCTGGTGGGTTATTTTCGCCAAGCTGCACTAGGAAGCTGTCAATAACGACACTGGACAATCAGTAGTAATGGCTAAACAAGTTGGGATTGCAGTCAGTTTTATCATCTTCCTTCTGTTGTTTACAGCAGTTGGCATCTACTCGGCAAGCCGCAAACAAAATACTACCACTGATTATTTACTCGCCAGTCGCAACGTTAACCCTTGGCTGACGGCTCTTTCGGCGATGGCAACGGGTCAAAGTGGCTTGTTATTTATCGGTCAAGTTGGTTTTGCTTACAAAATAGGAATTTCTTCCCTATGGCTAACTATTGGTTGGGCAATTGGTGATTATTTGGCTTGGTATTTTGTTTTCAAACGGTTGAGACAGCTTTCCGAAGAAACTACTTCCGATACGGTTTCTTCCTTTCTCAGTCAAAATATGAAAGGCTCTCGTCTGATTGCCATTATATCCGCTCTAATTACTATTGCCTTTCTCGGTTCTTATGCCGCCGCTCAACTGGTAGCGGGGAGCAAAGCACTCAATAGTGTGTTCGGCTGGAATTATAATTTAGGCATCATTATCGGAGCAGTCATTGTCGTCATCTACTGCTTTTCTGGGGGAATTCGCGCTTCAATTTGGACAGATGCACTACAGGCGACTATCATGATTGGTTCCTTGTTGCTGTTGTTAGTGGTAGCAGTTATCAGTTGTGGTGGAATCGGCAATCTTTGGCAATCTTTGGCAGCAATTGACCCAGGGTTAATTGACTGGAATCGTCGCTCCTTACCCCTAGGATTTTTGCCTTTCTTGCTTGGTTGGATAGTCGCAGGTTTTGGGGTAGTTGGACAGCCGCACATTATGGTTCGCGCGATGGCGATTGACTCAGCTAAACACATTGGTTTTGCTAGAAATCTCAAGACTAGCTTGGGGTTAATCAACTCTGTTTCAGCTACAGGAATTGGCTTGGCGGCGCGAGTAATGATGCCAGATTTAATGACTTCTGGCGATCCAGAATTAGCCCTTCCTTATCTATCTTTAGAACTGTTGCCAGTAGTTTTGGTGGGATTGATGCTAGCTGGATTGTTTTCCGCCACTATGTCTACAGCAGATTCTCAAATTCTCTCTTGTTCGGCTGCCCTAACCCAAGATATTTTTCCCGCCGCCGCTCAATCTTACAAATTGGCGAAGGTAGGAACTCTAGCCGTAACAGCCGTAATTTTGGCCCTCGCCCTCGCGGGGGATAATAATGTCTTTGCCTTGGTCACTTTTTCCTGGTCGGCCCTGGCTTCGGGTTTGGGGCCTTTATTGATCTTGAGAGTTTGGCAGCGACCAGTCAATTTCCCCACCGCGATCGCCATGATGGGAATTGGCATTGCGACGGCTTTGATTTGGAATTTAGGACTCCATCTTTCTGGTGTTATCTATGAAGTGCTTCCCGGTATGGCGGCGGGAATCGCAGTTTACGGAATTGCCCAGTTTTTCCCTCGTCCTCAATCATTGCGTTTTTAATTTTTTTTTAGAGGAGATTATTTATGTCAGTGCTTCGCATCCTCCAATTAGTTGGCTCTGCCGACAATAACTTTTACTGCGATCTCTCAGGCCTCTACGCCAAAGACTGTCTTGCAGCAACGGCGAATTCTTCGCGCTACGAATTTGAGATTGCCTACATCACCCCTGATAGCCAGTGGCGGTTTCCTTCATCCCTCAGTCGAGAAGACATCACCGCCGCCAAACCCATGTCCCTCTCTGATACCATCAAGTTTATAACAGCAAAAAACATTGACGTGGTGCTGCCACAAATGTTCTGCTTCCCTGGCATGACACAATACCGTGCCCTCTTCGACTTGCTCAATATTCCCTATGTGGGCAATACGCCGGATGTGATGGCACTAACCGCCCACAAAGCCAAGGCTAAAGCGATTGTGGCAGCAGCCGGAGTGAAAGTACCTTTTGGAGAACTACTCCGCCGGGGAGACAAGCCAACAATTAAGCCCCCAGCAGTGATCAAACCTGCTGATTCAGATAACTCTATCGGGGTGGCTCTGGTGAAGGATGTGGCTGACTATGAGACTGCCTTGAAAACAGCGTTTGAATATGCAGATGAGGTCTTAGTAGAAGAGTACATCGAACTCGGTCGGGAAGTCCGGTGTGGCATCATCGTCAGGGACAGCCAGTTAGTGGGTTTACCTCTGGAAGAGTATCTGGTGAATCCCCAAGACCACCCCATTCGCAACTATGCCGATAAACTCAAACGAACAGAAGATGGCGACTTGAGTTTGACGGCTAAGGATAATATCAAGGCTTGGATTGTAGA
>JBFRWF010000225.1:0-9245 GCA_051439465.1 Xenococcaceae cyanobacterium
GGGGAGAGGGGGAGATGGGGAGATGGGGAGATGGGGAGACACCGGACTCCGGGACAAGGTTAAAAGTTCCCCAGACTAACACCCCTATTGTGTTACCTTGCCACGAACCATATTGAACCATGCCTTAATTTACCCGCCGGGAAGTCCCGCGCCGTATGTGTAGCATCGGCATCGGGATGAAAGGCTCCAATCACTGATCGGGTGCATCTGGAAGGCTCTTGATGTAATCTCGAATCAGTTCTGCTGCCCACATTTCCATTCCTTTGGCATTCCATTCCAACCCACCTTCTTTCGTCAAAATGTAGTACTAAAAGATTAAGTATTTTCCTTAAATTAGCGATCTGCTCCGCAGCGCCTACGGCGATCGCAAACTTCCCGCTCTGCGATCACTTAATCCTAGTTTGATCTGCTCCGCAGATCGCCAAAATACGCTCACAACATACTACTTAACATATTACAAGCTGACGTGCGGAAGGTGGGCAATAAGATTCTCAAGGCTAAGGATAATCTTGAGCATAAGTGCTACCAGGAGTTACCCTTTGCCGATCTAGTTTACTGGAGTGCTTTTACCTGCCAAGGGTTGTCCTAAGCCATTGGGGGAGGATGAAAGCTTTGAATTCCTTCTCCCGATTAGGTTTCATGTATAAAGTTTGTTAATTCCGGCTGGTTTTTGCATAAATATTTCCCCTCCCTACAGAGAGAAGATTGATGGGTTCAATAAGACAACTATGAGCCATTATCAATATTCTCACCTTGATGATACCTCGATACAACCACCTCCCCAATCTTGGTATAAGTCTCCCACGATTTTGGCAGCCAGCGCGGTGGGGGTTGGTATTTTTACTTACTCCATAATTACCGGATTCCACACACCAGAGGTTACTCACTATCTTCTCGATGATTACTCCAAATCCGCTGCACAAAACGCACCTCAAAGACAGGAACATTGCCAAGGGAGTAACCAAAACTATCAAGCAGGAGATTCAGTTGTCCAAATCCACTTCGCCAACCGTCCCGAAGTTGTGAAAAGACGAAATATCACCAATATTCTCAACTCAGAATCTTGTGAAGGGATGGAAACCACTGACGCCGATTTTGGTGATGTTCCCGGTACTTCTCCCATAGCGGCTTTGGATTATGTCAAGGACTTGATTGAAGCTTCCCGCACCAAAGGCGATCGCAACCCGGTGGTAGTAACTATGACACTACAAGCAGCCGAACCGGTACCGGGACAACCTTTGTTGGATGAAGAAGGTTTTGCTCAGCTAAAAAACCTAGTGCAAGACATTTCCTCTGAACGAGGTGTTATCTCGATTATCGGTCCCAAGGGCAAATTACAGCGACAACTGCAAAGTTACCTCAAAACAGAACCCTCTGTCAAGATTTGCTCCTTCAACGACGTTACAGAATGCGTAGATTGGGCATTTCAAAAGGGACGCAGCCTTGGAAAAGTCAAAAGTCACGCATTCAAAAGTCAAAAGTAATTAACCAATTATCTTCCTGGAGACAGCAATAATGTTCAATACTAAATTCCCAACCAAACCTGTCCTATCTAATCATTGGGAGAGAGTAGAAGCTTGGAAGAAACTTGAAAATATCAAACTTCTAGGGCAAAAAAGACGCGCTCAGATGAAGCAACGCACCCAAGAGCAAGCTCAATCTGAAATAGCTTATCAGCGCATAAACCAGATGGCACCAATTGCCAAGCGCCGCCATTCTGAGTCTACCAAAACCACAGTCAAAATGATTATCACCATTGCCGGAGCCTTAACCTTTGCCTCGGCGATGCGGATTTTTGCCTCAAACTTGGGACGGATGGCAGTACCTGCCGCCTTGATTGGAGGTGGTGCCGCTAGCTATGTGGTTGATAGCTTGGCAACTAGTGCCCTAACTAATAAGCGCCGCCGACAAAGTGCCCAAAAAACAATTAATCGGCTTAATCTTGAACAGCACAAGGCTATCCAAAATGGCCAAGGAGAATTAAACGAGTTAGCAGTACAGTACTATGATGACCAGATTAGTCTCGTTGGTCAAATTGAAGGCAAGTATCTAGAAAAGCAGTTCCCCATTAATACCACCCTAGCAGGGATGCTCAGTAGTGCTGAATATATCACTGCATTTTGGATTGTCAGTCAAGTGGGAGCTTTTGGCGGTATTCCTATCCCCGTGCGGGCGATCGCTGCTAGTCTTCCAGTTGTGTTAACTTGGGCTGCATCTGCGATTCAAAGCGAGCGCTTTGGCTTACCTGAGCATTATCACAATCTTATTCCCCAGTATCAACCCTATTGCTTTCCCAGTGCCGGAATGTCTGAGGATGAGGTTAATAAGAAGCTGGTGAATAAGGAGTATGAGGACATTATCCTGGATGCTGGCATCAAAAATATTGTAGAGCCAAATCCGGACAGGCGGCATAAAACCCCTGAGATGGCGGAAATAGAGGCTGAAATTAACTACTGTCAGGGGATTGTCCACCAGTTAGAGCAAGGTTGTAAGGAGAAGGTATTTGCGCGGTTGAAGGAGTTTAAATCTGAGCAAAAACTACTCCCTGAGAAGTTTCCTGGTGCTGAGTTAACCACAGATGGGATGAATCCCGAACAAATTGCCTCCCAAAAAGCGAAGGTAGAGCGAGAAAGGGAAAAATGGTTAGCGCAGCAATTACCAAAGCTGAAGGAGGAGTTGAAGGAGGATATTGAGAAGCTCAAGGCTGATTATGGGGATGAGATTAATGCTTTGAAGGAGCGTATTCAGGAGGCGAAGGAAAAATATGATGAGGCTTATTGCATATGGCGGGATAATAACGAAGAGACTAAGAATGATTTAGGGAATGCAGCTTAATATTACCCGGCTAGGTAGTGCATTCTAATTTTTGCATAATTATTGTTAGAGGAGACAGAAAAAGAGAGAGGGAGATGGATAGATTTACCAACCTCGAACAGGTAATGCGTCAGCAGCAACTTCAGTCTAGTGGGAAGAAGTCTACTCCATCCGACTCCTTAATCTGATTCTAGGTGGGTTTTACTGAAAATGCTTGAACAATATCCTGACTCAGAGTTAAAACAGCTCATTGTTAACTATTGTACTCAGCAACAACAAATTAATCAGCTTTCTCAAGAAATTAAGGAAGCTGATAATGCTTCTCAAACTCAATTTAAACGCCAGTTGAGAAAGCTGAAATGGGAGTACAAAAAATACCAGAATAAGCTGGTTGCTGCTTTTTATCAATTGCCTAATTTGAGTAAACCAAGAGATAAACAATATTGGTCAGAATACGAAAGTTTACTCAATGAGACAGTAACAGAGTTTTGTCACCGAGTTTGTGAAGACTTTGAGCCGCAACCAGAAAAAAGCTTAACTGACAGTTTAGCCATTTGGGTCAATATAGGACTGCGACTGAAATATAAGGTTATTGAACTAACTTCTTCTCGGAGAAGAAGCCCAAACGAAAGCCTGTTAGATATTTTAATCGAAGTGGTCAATAAATCCGAAGGCAGTTTCAAATTCACTGACTTCACCTTACAGGCAGAATTAGCCAAGACTAAGTTAAGTTATCAAGAGGCAGAGGAATTTTTGCAGAAACAGACTGAGAAGTTTGATGGTAAAATTATTCCTGGAAATAAAGGAGAGATTACTTACCAATTTGAAACCGGAAAAGTCCGTCAATCTGCTCAAATAGAGTTGAACAGAGCAATTACAAGCAATCGGATAGAAGCTGATGCCACTCTAGGCGAAGATGGGAAAACGTTAGCCAATGTAATCTACAGTGATGGACAATCTTTTTGGTCAACTTTGGAGCAAATCAAACAAGCATATCCCGAAGTAAAAACTATTGGTCAGAAGTTAAGAGATTACATAGAAGCAGACTCAGAGAAAAGATTAAAGAATAGCTATCCTCGTTCTCAACCTGATTGTAATTGTCAAATACTGATTCTGAGGTGTTTACCTGGGTTTCAGGATAATCAGTCGTCCTTTTCAGATGTAGCGAGGGAATCAAACGTTAACCGTCAAGCTCTTCAATCTCTGTGGGAACGACATTGTTTCCCGCTGCTATGTGAAATTATTCTTGAGTTGGCGGACACAAATAAGTTGTCTCAATATATTGAGTCCGAGACTGAAGGCAAATTAAGAGCTTGTTATCTGAAAGAGAATCCAGATTGTCATGCTCAGATGCTAGCTCAACGACTCTTACCTCTGTTGAAGGAAAAAAAGAGATTCAGTAAGGAATTAACGGCCATTGCCGAAGAGTATAATGTTAAGCGGGACAAGCTTCTGCGGCATTGGAGATTAAAATGTCTCCCTTTGCTGAGTAAAATTGCCGTTGATTTGTCAGAAGAGTAAGCCTTCAGCTTTCAGCCGTCAGCAAGAAAGATTTATAATCACAATTCACCCATTTACTATTACCATCATGAACAGTACCGAAAAACCCCTAATTGTTCCCTTGTTAAGCAAGGCACATGATTTGGCTAGAGAATTTGCCAAGGAACAAGATACACCAGAAAAAAGAGAACAGGTATTTCTCAATACTTTAGCTGTAATGGCTGTCCATACTTCCCTCAGATGGTCAGAAATAGAGACAGATTTAGAACAGAGTGACAGTTGGCATCCGGTGAAAAGGGCTTTGTTTAATACAGCCGACTTAATCTTACCTGAATTTGGTCGCTTAGAATGTATCCCAGTTAAGCCAGGAGAGGATAGGGTTAAATTACCCCCCGATTCATCAAATGACTGTATTGGCTATGTGGCTGTACAATTTGAAGAGCAGCTAAGTCAGGTCAAATTGAGAGGCTTTTTACCTTTACCTGGGAATTTACCAACAGAATTACCGCTCAATCAGTTTCACCCCTTTGATAGTTTATTTGACCATTTATTCTACTTGGAAGAGGAATTTCTCTTAGTCAGGGAAAAGATAGCGGAGAAAGAAGACAACCCTGTCTTTGATACGGTAAGGTCAACTATGGAACATCGAAGTATATCAAAAATTGTCGCTGAATTGAACCGAATTTTAGAGCAAGAAGAGTCATATCTTTGGAGTGAGAAAGGCGGCGATGTCTTGATAGGGCGAGGTTTGTCTAGGGAGGTGGAGAGAGAAGTGTTGGCCTCTAGTTCTAGGGAAGAGTTGCTCATTACAAAGGAGGAAGATTTTGATGATTTAGATGCAGAATCAGAAGGTGAGATTCAGGATTTTGCCTTTGAGTTGCTGGAGGATTTGAAAAAGATTCGGTCGGATGAGACTTAATTAGGATGTAAGCAGTCAGCCTTTAGCATTCAGCTTTTGAACCAAGGAAAACAGTTTTCTTCACTCTCTCAATATTCTTCCCATTCATTCGTGAGAACAATCCAAAATCTAAACTCTAAAATCCAATGACTAACTCTCAAAGAATGCAAGCCTACCTTGAATTAATTCAATCTCTCATTACCTGTCCCAGTGCGCAAATACCGGAAATTTTCAACGCCAACCGGGAATTGCTCGATGCTGGTTTAGTGCAGACAATGCTGGGGGTGGCAAATGATTTGATATAGCGCTACGCGCAAGGCAACAGGCAACAGGCAACAGGCAACAGTTTACTGCACATGGACTTCAGCCTTCAACAGTGTCCTAACCATAGCGCGTAGCGCTATAACGCAAGGTTACCCAGACAAAGCTATAGCGCTACGCGCAAGGCAACAGGCAACAGGCAACAGGCAACAGTTTACTGCACATGGACTTCAGCCTTCAACAGTGTCCTAACCATAGCGCGTAGCGCTATAATTCTTTAATGAACCTTGCAGGGCAACTGATGGAGGCTTATGGAAATACATCTGATTCTCAACAAGACTTCCTCATGCAGTTACTCCAAGCAACCTCTGATAGTGGAGGGAAAGCAGAGGCAGTATACCCCCTGCTGAAAGCCAACCTAGACAAAGTAGATGAAAACCTGGGGCGAACCCTGAAAGTTTGGGCAGAAGCTACCCTGCCAGGCTTGGAGAAAGAACAAAAACAAGTTATTGCCGCAGATATTTACAATTTCAGTAACCGGATTGGCGAATTTCCCCTGAATAAGCCAGTCTGCATGGAGATAGCGCTCGCCGGTTATCAGATTGCCCTCACAGTCTACACCCGCGAGCGCTTCCCAGTCCAATGGGCTATGACTCAGAATAACCTGGGGAATGCCTACGGCGACAGAATTGCAGGAGAGAGGAGGGAGAATCTCGAGCTGGCCATTGCTTGCTACAGAGAAGCTTTGAAAGAACGCACCCGCGAGCACTTCCCAGTCGATTGGGCTATGACTCAGTATAACCTGGGCATTGCCTACGGCGACAGAATTGCAGGGGAGAGGAAGGAGAATCTCGAGCTGGCCATTGCTTGCTACAGAGAAGCTTTGAAAGAACGCACCCGCGATCGCTTCCCAGTCCAATGGGCTATGACTCAGTATAACCTGGGGAATGCCTACAGGAACAGAATTGGAGGAGAGAGAAGGGAGAATATCGAGCAGGCCATTGCTTGCTACAGCTCCGCATTAAAAGAACGCACCCGCGATCGCTTCCCAGTCGATTGGGCTGCGACTCAGAATAACCTGGGGAATGCCTACAACACCATAATTGCAGGAGATAGAAGGGAGAATATCGAGATTGCGATTGCTTGCTTCAGCTCCGCATTAAAAGAATGCACCCGCGATCGCTTCCCAGTCGATTGGGCTGCGACTCAGAATAACCTGGGTATTGCCTACAGCTACAGAATTGCAGGAGAGAGAAGGGAGAATATCGAGAAGGCGATTGCTTGCTACAGCGATGCTTTAAAAGAACGCACCCGCGAGCGCTTCCCAGTCGATTGGGCACAGACTCAGAATAACCTGGGGATTGCCTACAGCAAAAGAATTGCAGGAGAGAGAAGGGAGAATATCGAGCTGGCGATTCAACTCTTCCAGTCTGCTTTAGAAGTCATAACCCCCACTACCTTACCTCTAGGCGGCCTGCGAACAGGACGCAATCTGGGCAACACTGCCTTTACTGTCGGCTTGTGGCACACAGCCATCCAAGGCTACAGTGCCGCTATTGAAGCCGTCGAACAAAGTCGTGCTTGGGCCACTACTGAAGAACGTCGCCAAGAGATTCTCGCCCAATCCATCGGCATCTATGAAAAGATGGTGCAATCATGCATTAACAATAAACAATTGAACAAAGCCCTAGAATATGTAGAGCCTTCTCGTTCCAAGCGTCTAGTGGATTTAATGGCCAGTAACGATGCTTACTCTGATGCAGAGATTCCCCCCCAGGTGCAGGAATACCTAGACAAATACCACTCCCTACAACAGCAAATCAATGCTATCCGCTTCGGTAACCAAGGGGACAGCAAGGGGGAACTTGCCACCGCCGGTAGTACCCGCAGTCGTGCCAAATGGAAGGAAGATAATCAGTTAATACAAGACTTAGAAACCCAAAAACAGGAAACCTGGGAGACTCTGCGCCGCCTCGACCCCGTCTTGGCGGGTGAACAACAGGTTAGCGCCCCTAATTTGGCTGCCATGCAGCAGTTAATTGATTCTCCCACCACGGCCCTTCTCAGCTTCTATACCATCTCTGATCACACCTATATTTTTGTACTCACCCAGGATAAGATTACCTGTCACACCTGCGCAGAACAAGGACGTAAAAGCTTACAAATCTGGATTGTTGAGCAATGGATAAGTCCCTATGTCTTGGATAAGCCAGCCTGGAGGAATGGAATACAACAGTTTCTAGAATCCCTTGCTCAACGCCTACTTCTCAACCAGCTAATCGCCGACCATCTCCAGGACATCACCGAACTTATTTTAGTCCCCCACCTCTACCTGCATCTGATTCCCCTGACTGCCTTACCCATTGAGGGAGGTAAACGCCTGGGTGACCAATTCCTCATCCGTACTGTCCCCAGTTGCCAAGTCTTGGAATTTTGTAAGAATCGTCCCCCGATCGCCGACCAACAATACGGCACCGTGGAAGATGCCACAGAAGACCTCCCCTGCGCCAGTTTTGAATGCGAACAAATCGCCCAGATGTACAGCATTCCCGAGGAATTCCGCCTCAGAGGTCGCACCTTTGCCACCACTGAGAACTATCCAGAATTAGTCAAAAAAGTCCAAACCCTCCACTCCAGCCACCACGCCCAATCGCGCCTGGATAAGCCCCTGGAATCAGCCCTACTGTTAGGGGATGGTACGATTACCCTCGGACAACTGTTCTACTGGCGATTTCCCCAGCTCAACGAAGTCTTCCTCTCCTGCTGTGAGACTGGACTGGGCTTAAGTAAAATCACCGATGACATCCTCACCCTGGCAGCGGGCTTCTTGTGTGCTGGAGCCAGGAGTGTAATCAGTACTCTGTGGTCGGTAGATGACCTGGCCACCGCCTTGTTTTCCATTTTTTATTATCAAAGTCGTCAGGGAGGTAACAGTCGTCCTCGGGCTTTACAGGAAGCACAGAAGCGATTGCGCTCATTAACTGGCGAGGAGTTAAGGGAAAATTTTGGTCCCCAGATCCAACGAAGTTTAGAGGAGAGGAAGAAGGAAGCTTGGAAAGCTCATGAAGATGCAACAAAGAAGCGCGATAGTTTCTCCCAGGGTTCTCCTGACTATAACAAGTGGGAAGAGGAACGCAAGGAATTGCAAAAGTTTGCTAATAAGATTCGCAAGAAGATTGACAAAGCTAAGAACAATCTTGAGCATAAGTGCTACCAGGAGTTCCCCTTTGCCGATCTAGTTTACTGGAGTGCTTTTACTTGTCAGGGGTTGTCCTAAGTTGTTATGCATCTAAGTACCTGGACAAAAATAAAAATTGCTGGTTGAGAAAGGCAGGAGGCAGGGGGCAGGAGGCAGGGAGTCAATATAACTGATTACTGCTCACGGTTAATTATGGCTATTCCTGGGGCGATTATTTCTGTTTCTTGTTGGAACTGGAGTTTGGGATGTGACTTACGAACAGATGGCTGAAATCTGCGATCGCTCTAACCAATCTCCTAGAGCGCAGGTTCAGTAATGAAAATTTCTTGTAGGGGCGAAGCATTCGGGGGATAAATCATCTCACTCTACCAAAAATTATATATCCGAATGCTTCGCCCTGCTCCCACCGATAACCAATATGAATTTCCATTTATGTCCCCGTCAATCCAGGAAAGGGCGAAGCATTTGGATATTCAAATTGATGATAGGTTTCACAATTTATCCCTCAAATGCTTCGCCCCTACAATAATTAAAACGATTTGCGATCGCTTATCTGTTAGTCTAAACTCCAGT
>JBFRWF010000226.1:0-8322 GCA_051439465.1 Xenococcaceae cyanobacterium
ATCCTACCCTGACAGCAGAAATCAAGGAAGCTCTGTTGCCCCAAAACCGCTATCCTGATGTGGTCAAGCGGGATAAAGTCCCCTATCAAGGCAGTTTTGAGGAAATTGCCGCCCACGCGGTCAAAAACGACATCGGCAAGATTGCCAATCAAATTATGACAGCCGTGACTTTGCGCTGGGAAACGGTACTGATGCCAGAGGAGAAGAAAGAGGGTTACCTTAACCAGGTGGCTCAATATTATCGGGGAATCCTCTTGAAAGAGGCAGGGGGCAGGGGGCAGTCGGATGAAGGAAGAATTAGCGCTCGCTATCGAACGGAAATCGAAGCGATCGCTAATTTACCTCAAGAACTTTCTCCTCAACAAATTGAGACTGCCCTCCAACAGATGCGAGACATCCAATTCAAGATTGTTAGCGACTTGTCTAACGAGCTTCAGGTAGCAGTTGACGGACCAAAGAGTGCCTTAAGACCGGAGCCGGCGATTTTGAGTGCCTGTAAGGATATTGGCGGTTATCAACCCGTCACTTGGCTGGCAGGGAGAGATAAAAGTCGAAACCCCCAGATTTACCGCACCAAGCCCTTAGAGAGCAACAATTATGGACCCGTTGACCGGATGATTGGGGTAGCGAATGAAAAATGGCTTGAAAGTCGCCTCCTCCCTCGTCCTGCCGTTCAGTTTCGCGGATTCTTTTCAGAACCCAGCAATCCGAAGATGGCTGAAATTGCTCAAGAAATTAAGGAAACCTATAACGACTATTTGAAAAGGGCGCGAGCGCTTGAAGACCTCAAAAGCCAGCATCGGGAACTGATAGAACCCTACATTGAGGTGACATCAACGAAAAGTCACAGGACAATTTACCTGACTCGACTGGAAAGATTTGGAGCTTTGGAGTCCGGTCTTTTCAGTACAGACAAGCCATTTCCCATCGATTTGCGTTTGGCAAAAAACACCCTTGACGGAGAAATCCCTAATTCTCTGGTGGCAGTGGCAACGAGCGATAGGGATGGAAAGTCGATAGAGCAACCGGGAGCCGCGATCGCGCTTTCTTCCGTAGAACAACACAACTTGAAAGCGGGAATGAAGCTGACGCAGGGGATGGCAGCCATTCGACCGGGCATCACCCAGGAACGGATAAATGGGATCTATCGCTCCCTCGATGAATACGTGGACATGGTGCGCCAGGAACAGCCTCAAAGCGAAAGGCGGGCGTTAGCGGCGGCTCTCTGGCATAATGCCCATACCCGCGATGAATACCAGACCAAAAAGGCTCTCCTGGCTTTTAAATTGTTTCCTAACGAAGTTATCAAACAGCTTGAAGAACTGCAATTTACCGATTTGAAAGTAGTCGGATTGCACTTTCCGACTAACGAATATGGCAATAGGCAGTGGCGGGGGGAGGAAGTCAATTGCGCGATCGCCCTCCATCCCATCCCAGATAAGGCTGGGAAACCGGAGGAGAAGCGCGTTATCAAAGTTGAAGGGAAAGTGTTAGCCCCTCTAACGGGTGAATCCCCTGCCCTCCCTGTCGGTACTAAGTTTCGGGCTGAGATTTTGGCTGAACCCAGTTCGGCGGTGGTGGCGACTACCCCTAAAGGCAGCAGCCTCAAGATTGGACAGGTGAAGAACTTTGCCTACCGCCAACGGCAATGGCAGGGAGAGGAACAGTCCATTTCCGTCGCCCTGGTCAAAAACAGCCGGGGGCGGGAAGTCCCTTTGGTGACGGTCAAAGGCAATGCTCTCGGCGTGTTGGATCGAGAGAGTCAGATGAAGCTGAGAGAGCGCAACCTGTTGAATGGCAGGGGGTTTACCTTTACTGCCCGACTGGAAAACAGTCCGCCGACGACAGCGCAAGTCCGCGTCAAGCCGGAGACAGTCCTCTATCCCTGGCAGCAGAAAGAACAAGAGCAGCAACTAGAAGCCAAACGGGCTGAATATCGGGAAAGGTATGAGGTTTATGCGGCTCAGGTTCTTAATAACTCGGCTTTAACTCGTGCTGCGCGTCAGGAAGTTGATGTTGAGGTGGCGATTCTGGCTTATGCCCAGACCAATAATCCCCATGAGGTAGCGATTATCTTAAGTCAAAGTGACCAGGTGAGAGAATGGAGGGCAAGTGTCCCCGATTCTCGCAGTTGGGAGGAGTATGTCAGCCAAGCGAAGGAATACTTGCGGGTGATTCAAAATGTAGCTAATCACAGACAACAATCAGAAACAATTAAACCCCAAGAACTTTCTCGTTAAATAAGTTCACTTTTTTACCTCGAATAGTGATCGCTTCCTCAATTTTACTCTCCAGCCTGACCTCAAATTCTTCAAACAGAGCATTTTAGAGTTCAATCCGCAGTGCCAGGACGCGGTTGAGGAACTGGGTGATGGGTTCAGCAAGATTAGGAATATGTACTGAAAAAGAGATAAAATTGATTTTTAATCAGCAAAAAGGAAAGGATAATGCTTATTGCTCTTATCAAAAAGCTCAATAATTAAAAACTGTTGCCTGTTCCCTATTCTCTATTCCCTGTTGCCTGTTGCCTGTTGCCTACTCCAAGTGTCCCGCCTTAAGCCACCAACGCAGCGATGCCAAAGGCACAGCGTACTCGAAGAGCGGCGTAGCCTAGAAGAACAAATTACGTCTCGGTTGCATTTAGTTGATGCAGCAGAAAGCAAGATTTAGCAGAGTCATTTCGCCGTCAGGTAACAGACTTCTTGATGACTGCTCCACCTTCCTGGAATCCTTTCGATTGAAATCAACCCTAAAACTCAACCATCACAGCCGAACGCTGGATAACAGAGGCGTAGTGCTTAAACAAAATTTGTGGATCGTGTCCGGTTGCCTCAGCTACTGCCAGTGGGTTGGCTCCATTAGCTAGGGCGTGACTGATAGCGGTATGCCTTGTAGCATAAGGCTTTCGATATTCAATCTCTAAACTGGAGAGGATTTTTTTCCATGCCCTGCGGCGAAAAGTATGGTCACTAATTGTTTTTCCACTGGGAGCAGGAAATACTAGATCTTCTGGATCGTAGTCATCAGGTCTACGTTCTTTTAGCATTTGGGCTATTTTCGTCGTCAGCGTCATGGTTCTATCTTTCCCTGTTTTGGTGGTTTTGCGGGTTCCTCTCGATACAGATTCACCGATCCAGACGCTTGAACAGTCATCAGCGATATGTTTCCATTTGAGGGCAACCGCTTCTCCAAAGCGACATCCCGTTCCGAAGAGAAATGTCACAAAATCGGCGTAGTGCCAATAGTGACGGTTATTTCTGAAAGCATCTAAAATCGCTTGAACCTCAGTAACCGTAAAAGGTTTAACCTTTTGCTTAGGCGCAGGTTTAACTTTAGCGAGAACGCTAGGCCAAGGATTGTGACTTAAACTCTGTTCTGCCCATTTCCAACAGGCTTGAACCAAGATGAGATAGTCTTTAGCTGTTCTAGTAGAAACTTTTCTCCGCAAGTAATGGGCAAATTCCTCAGCATTAGTTTGGTCAATCAACTCTGCTGGTTTAGATGGAAAATATTTTTCTAGATGCTTCAAGGTCGCCCTATAGCGACAAAGACTTCCCGTGTGCAATTCTTTTGCTTTCAACTGTGTTTCCATAAACTGCTCAAATAAGTCAGCAACACTCACTGCTCTTTGTTTTAGAGAAGCTGCTTTAGGAGACTTGTACTTCGAGAGTGTGGCATCAAAGTTACCAGAAGCGATATCTAGTTCGATCTGGGCTGCTTTTTGCTGAGCGACGAGGCGATTCACTTTAGAATCTGGCAAACCAACAGCGATCGCGTACCGCCTCCCGCCATGAGTAAACCGTAGCCTCAATCGTCCATCATCATTTTCAACTTTGACGAAGCTCGTACCACCGATCACGCTGATACTTGGAATTTCCGCTACCGACTGATACTCTGGTCTCATCATTTTCCTATTTCCTACCAATTTCCTACCACTAGCAGGTTGAAAAACGCCTAAAAAGACCCAACCTAGTAGACCTTATTGAGAACAAGGGAGTGCCAACTCTGCCTGCTAGGAAGGCTGAACGGCTGATCAGAAGAAGGATAGAGAGAAATCGGGATGACTGGATTCGAACCAGCGGCCCCTTCGTCCCGAACGAAGTGCGCTACCAAACTGCGCTACATCCCGAAGACTTGCCAATAGTCTTATTCTATCTCTGAGTATACCTAATTTGTCTCGAACTGGTCTAGTCATTTAGAAAAGTGTCAAATGGCACGGTTCAGCCAATAAAATAAAGTAAAATATTAGATTTTTAAAACTATAACTTCAAGAGGAGCAAGCTGGGAGTGACAGTAAAACCAGATTGGTTGAGAGTAAAAGCCCCTCAATGGCAGCGTGTCGGTAGTGTAAAAGAAATTCTGCGGGATTTGGGGCTGAATACTGTTTGTGAAGAAGCATCTTGCCCCAATATCGGCGAATGCTTCAATGTCGGGACAGCGACCTTTTTAATTATGGGACCCGCCTGCACCCGCGCTTGTCCTTACTGCGATATAGATTTTGAGAAAAAACCTCAACCCCTCGATCCAACTGAACCGTTACGTTTGGCAGAGGCGGTGCGGCGTCTGGACTTAAACCATGTGGTGATAACCTCCGTCAATCGAGATGACTTACCCGATGGGGGAGGTTCTCAATTTGTGCGCTGCATTGAAGAAGTTCGCGCTATTTCGCCTAAAACAACCATCGAAGTGCTTATTCCTGACTTGTGCGGCAACTGGGAGGCACTAGCGCTAATTATCCAGGCAGAACCAGAGGTACTCAACCACAATACAGAAACGATTCCCCGGTTGTATCGGCGGGTACGTCCTCAAGGAAATTATCAGCGATCGCTCGAACTTCTCCAACGCACCCGTGAATTAGTCCCCTGGATTTATACCAAATCTGGCATCATGGTGGGATTGGGGGAAACAGACGCCGAAGTCCGAGAAGTGATGCAGGATTTGCGCGATGTCGATTGCGATATTTTAACTATCGGGCAATATCTCCAACCCACTCAAAAACACTTGGGTGTTCATGAATTCGTCACTCCCCCTCAGTTCGATACCTGGAGAGAGTTTGGTGAGTCCATCGGCTTCCTACAAGTCGTATCCTCTCCCCTCACTCGCAGTTCCTACCATGCCGAACAAGTTAAGGAATTGATGAAGCGTTATCCTCGTAGTCAACAAGCCTCAGGGGTTTAACACTTCCAGAGCCAGTGCGGAAAACCAGAGGCGTCAACTTGACTCCTATGGATTATTGGGCAAATTATCAAGGGAGCCATAGGCGTTAAACCCTTATTATTCCTAGCTTTTGGATCCTTCGGGAACTATCAAAGCCAAAGAAGACTCTTAAAATATAGGGAATCTTTCAGGAATTCTCCTCATAAGTGATGTAGATTAATTTATCCCTTGATCAAAGTCACTCCTTGTGAATCAGTTCGCTGCTCATACTAACGGCTAAGGATCAAATCACTGGTCACTCTGACCAAGAAAAAACCATGGGCAATGCTCTTTTTGTTCTCGAACTTGGGAAATCTAATAGTAAGAAGTGATTCATAATACCCCTATTGTCACGGAGTCGTCATTGAGAAATTGCTATGCCAGCTAATCCTTTCTATATCGACACACAAGACTATAATATCCCATCTGTTTACAGCGTTGGGCTGAACGAGACAAGCGAAACAGACACAGCTGTCAAGCTGGTAAATGATTTGGTTGAACTTGAGCTGGAAGGGATAGACACAGCTAATGTGCCCAAAAGTAGGAACCGTGCCACGACTGATTTGGTACGGTTATATCTTCAGGAAATTGGTCGGGTTCCCTTACTAAGAAGAGATGAGGAAGTACACAGGGCGCAACAAATTCAGCGCCACATCCATTTACTAAAACTGCGAACTGACGCTGCTAGCCAAGAGGATCCAGTAATGCGGCGTTTTGTCCGGCTAATTGACGCTCACGATCAACTGGTGTCTCAACTGAGTCACCGTCCTTCCATGGAACGGTGGGCTGCTACTGTTGGGATGGATGTGTTTGATCTCAAGCAGGCTTTGTCAGTAGGAAAGCGTCGCTGGGCTGAAGTGGCTGGAATAGATGTTAAAAAACTGGATCAGATTCTAAAAGCAGGTATCCGGGCAAAAGAACACATGATCAAGGCAAACCTGCGCCTGGTGGTGTCGGTGGCGAAAAAGTATCAAAACCGGGGTTTGGAACTGTTGGATCTGATCCAGGAAGGAACCCTAGGACTAGAACGGGCAGTGGACAAGTTTGACCCGACTAAAGGATATCGGTTCAGCACCTACGCCTACTGGTGGATTCGTCAGGGGATTACTAGAGCGATCGCTACCCAAAGCCGCACTATCCGGCTGCCAGTTCACATCACTGAAAAGCTTAACAAAATCAAAAAAGCTCAGCGCAAAATCTCCCAGGAACAAGGTCGTACACCTAGCATCGAAGACGTTGCCAAAGAATTGGAAATGACACCACCCCAAATACGGGAAGTGTTAATGCGAGTGCCTCGCTCGGTTTCTTTGGAAGTCAAAGTTGGTAAGGAGAAAGACACCGAATTAGGTGATTTACTCGAAACCGAGAGTGCTTCTCCGGAAGAAACCTTGATGCAGGAATCTTTACAAAGAGACTTACAGCACCTTCTGGCTGGCCTCACCAGACGCGAACGGGATGTGATTTCAATGCGGTTCGGCTTAGGACATGGTAAGCCTTATTCCCTCGCAGAAATCGGTCGTGCTCTCGAACTGTCTCGCGAACGGGTGCGGCAAATTGAGGCTAAAGCCCTGAACAAGTTACGGCAACCGAAACGCCGGAACCAGGTACGGGATTATTTCGAGTCTTTAAGCTAGGTAGCAGGTTCAAGGTGACTAGTTTTTTGGACACTCCCACGGTTTCTAACCGTGGGCTTTTATGTTCCGGAAAAATGCTGTATTTAGATTAAGTCTGATTGGTGGCAGAGGACAGCGAACAGTGCAGCTATACCAGTAATTGCTAACGCTAAGAGGGGATGTTGACCTTGGCTGACTGCAAAAGATGTCACGATCCCAGCTCCTAATGCAGCAGTAACCGCCGCACCCAAGAGGTCTTTATCTGTATTTTTTTTGTACATAAGTTAGTTATCCAGCCTTTAAATCGTGGGAATGCAATGGAAAACAAAGCTTTTCTCAAAGTACCACTCTGTTTTCATCTGCTTGAAAGAGATCTCAAATATTGCAATCAAGATTTAGATTTAGCCAATTTTCTTAACAATATCCAGTAGTCTGGCTTGGTAACCATCCCCATCAACAAGGGGATGGGGATTTTGTCAGTGGGCAGTGGTAATACTGAATCCGGGTTTAAAACCCCTTTTATCAATTTTCTGTATTTTTCTCCCCCTGCTCCCGAGAGCTCCCGAGAGCTTCCGAGAGCTTCCGAGAGCTTCCGAGAGCTCCCCCTGCTTCCCCTGCTTCCCCTGCTCCCCCTGCTTTGGTATAAGTGGGAGAATAATTTCAGTAGATAGGCTCAATTAAAATCACACAGCTATATATGCCCAAGACACATACTGTTAAAATTCACCACCAAGGCAGCACCCACACCGTCCAAGTCTCAGAAGAGCAAACAATTCTGCAAGCTGCCTATGATGCTGGGATAGACTTGCCAAGTTCGTGTACTGCTGGTGTTTGTACTACCTGTGCTGCCCAAATTCTAGAAGGGACTGCGGATCAAAGTGATGGTATGGGACTCTCCCCTGAACTTCAAAACCAAGGATATGTACTGCTATGTGTTGCCTATCCCCGCTCTGATTTGGAAATAGAGTCGGAAAAAGAAGATCTGGTGTACGAGCGACAATTCGTACAGCCGTGACATCCTCCCACCGCTAATTGCTATCGCAATATAGCGGGGGCTTCCCAATCTCACGATTATGTATTCGGGGCCCCTTGGGCAAGTTGTTTTGCTGCTGATGGTAGCCTGGAAAAGGATAGTCAGGGGACATGATGTATTCTGAGGACAAACTACACCTATTTATCGGACACTTCCTAGAAGCAATCCAATCTTTCAACTCCCGCAAGGCATAGTTATAGGAACGGCGACAAGTTTCTAACCATTCCATAAGCAACTCTTGTTGTTTGTCGTCCGGATAAATTCGATAGGTGTAGTTGAGAGTCAACATAATCTGATTCTACCACAAAGTTGACCAGTGGTAGATTAAAGTGCTGCCCGTGCTTTCATCCCACCGCTAAAACAAAGGGCGGTACTCGCCTACGGCGAGATGGGTCCGCCTCGTTTATTTGGCCTAAGCGCCCGTCCTTATTATTTTGTTTGACAACGGGCGCTTAGCTCAAATATAGCGGGGGACTTCCC
>JBFRWF010000227.1:0-5841 GCA_051439465.1 Xenococcaceae cyanobacterium
CTCACAAGGGTAGGTTTTTTACAAAAGGGTGAGTCAGAACGATCGCAGAAACGAAAAAATAAGCTTTTTCTCCCCCTGCTTCCCCTGCTCCCCCTGCTCCCCCTGCTCATCTCAACTATAAATGTAAAAAACCTACACTTGTAAGGGGAGAGGGGGAGAGGGGGAGAGCTCACAGGGGTAGGTTTTTTACGAACTAGTAAAGGCGAGACAAGGTGGACTTGGAGGGAAAGTAGACAAGGGAGGAAGACCGTACAAGAATAGTTCGGTTACAAGTATTACAATAATCCTTGAAAACACCATTTTTCGTTTCGTTTGTATTATCTTCCTTGTCTACCTGTCTTCTAATCTCCGGAGTCTCACCCTCACCGAGAACCTTATCTTTAGCTAGCCATAATTTCCAAGTCATTAACGGCATTAAATCACTCCACCTTTCACATTGATGTGGCGTACTTAAGAGGCTGTTTGAAAAGTACTTTTTGCCACCTGAAAGCGGTCTGGAGTACCTAGATTGAGTCGCTGAAAGTCCCATTATTGCGTTGGAGCCAAGTCTACTTAAGGTAGCAATTCTGACTTTTCAAACAGCCTCTAAACTCCAGAGGGAGGGGAGCCGTCAATATTCTACCTCGCGCCTAATCTGATTCTATAACTAAAACCATTACCTAATGGTAGCTAGACTTACGCCGAGCTGTACATGTTAGACCGCACTTTATAGGATGCCAGCGGTATAATTAATAGTTAGACAACATAGAAGTTGTTAATCAAGAATTTATACAAAATAGTGCAGCCCAAAATTTCAGATGATAGGTTAGGTATTAGGGTCTTCACCTGAAGGGTTTGCCCATTGGTTGCTCCATCTTTTGGCAGATAAAGTTGTGGAACTTGAAATTGCCAAGTCTATCAGTCATGAGACCCTTCGACAAAGGCTAAAAAAATGGAATGACTAAGAATTATATGGAGAAACGTAAATGGCTTTCGGATTTACAAAATCACTACAGCTTGCTCTCGCAACACTACTTGTATCATCACTAGGGTCGAGCTTTTGCAAGGCGGCTTTAGGCAGCGCTATCGTCTTCTCAACCGATTTTGAAGCAGGACTACCTAGCGAATTCTCTGGTGCTGGGGGTGTTGAATCAGTTCAAGGCTACGCCGGTATTGGCAATACCGGGAATACGTTTTCAGGCGACTTCTTGGTTAACCGGTCTCAAAGAAATCCAGCATCTTCAACACAGCTCACATTGTCTGGACTGCCTGCCCACGACTCTGTGAACATTGGCTTCCTCCTGGGAATCATCAACAGTTGGGATGGCTCCAATGAGAATGACAGGTTCAACGTAATGGTCGATGGTAACCTAATTTTTTCTGAAACATTTGACCACTTCAACACCATCGATCAATCTTATGTTGCTCCGACAAACGGACAGCTTACTTCACGGGTGTTTGTAAACGGTCAAGATCGATTTCCAGATCTAGGTTTCGGCGGAGCTCCAGAATGGGGTGACGCTGCATACGATATGACCCTTGAACCAAGTCTGTTACATATACCTCATACCTCAAGTGACTTGACTGTAACTTGGTTTGGTCAATTCTACTCCGGACAGCCTCATCCCGAGGATGAGTTTTGGGGAATTGACAACCTCGAAATCAGCTTGAACGGGACAGAGTCGCCATCAGTGCCAGAACCCTCTATGATTCTAGGTACAGCAATGGGATTGGGATTTGGAGTGGTTTTACGAAAGAAGCGCTCAGCTTGATCGTCTTAATCTTGTATGATCAGGTAAGCTGAGCAATTCCTCAATTTTTGGTTCTTGTTTGTCAGGGAGTTAAGTAAAACTTATGGGTTGGTGGGAATTTGGCTGGGTAGAAATACTTTCTACATAAGCGTTACTTATATGCCCAAAAGTAGGGTAGCTCAGGGCAAACGCATCTAATGAAAGCTTGACAAATTGCTCTTTGTATGTATCCACCCCAAAAGGGCGATCGCTCTCTGACAAATAGCGATCGCCAACTCCAATAGCAGTCATAAAAATTCAATAAACTTAACAATAATTAATAGTCAAAGTCTTATTGGATTTTGTATCCAAAAAAGAGATTTGGGTTAAAAACTTTTGACTTTCAAGAGATTATGATGAGGAAGTCCTACTTCTATCTGGAGTTTCGCTTATCTATCTTTAATTCTATGCTTTACCCACAACTTCTTAAACTTTGACCAGCTCTTGTTTCTAGGCTCTGCGGACGAAATCTGAGATCTTGCACCATTATCAAAAAGTCCAAAAAACCCGATTTTTAGAGGCTGAAACCCTATTAAATTCGTTGTTATTTGGCTAAAAATCGGGTTTTCAACATCAGGTGCAAGATCTGAGAAATGCTTGATGGGAGGCTCCGCCTCCTAATAATTGGCAAATAATGGTCAATTTAGTCATTAGTTATTAGTTTCTTGAACCATACCCAAAAAACTAATACCCAATCACCAATCACCCTTCAGCATCAGAAATTGCTTCAGCAGCCATCTGCATTGAGCGAATCAGATTTTCCATAGCATATTCCAGATGCAGTCCGGCATCCACTGCTACCCAACCAGAATTTGTCAGATGTCGCCATTCAAAGTGCAGGTGGGGACCAGTAGAAAAACCAGTGCTGCCGACAAGTCCAATTACCGTTCCTTGTTCAACCCATTCTCCTGATTGGACAAAGATTTTGGACAGGTGAGCATAGCGAGACTCTTGAGTGCCTTTTTCGTGGCGCAAGATCACAGTCAAACCGTAGCCGCCGAGAAATTCTGCGATCGCTACCTTGCCAGAATAGGCAGCCAAAACTGGCGTTCCCAGTGGTGCCCCTATATCAGTCCCAGAATGCATCTGACTCTTGCCTGTAATCGGATTAATCCGCCAGCCAAACGCTGAGGTAATGGTCGCCGGAATTGATAAGGGGAAGAGCAAAGCTGTGTTGCCATTGCCAGAGCGTGCCTTTGGGCGAGTAGTGGCCCGATTGTACTGAGGGGCACTTCCTTGGTAGACAGAAGCACTCCGACCTCGGTTAATCCTACTTCCGTAAGCTTTAGAGCGGGCTGCTCGAACTGCCCTTGAGGTTGTTCCACTACTGGCTGCTAGTAGCTGAGGGGGAGGAAGGAGGCTTCCTGTGGCAGTGGTTGGTTGCCGCAGTGCTGTAGTGCCACAACTTCCACTGGCAAGTTGCCCACTCCGCAACACTGTTTTACAACCAGTTGACCGTTCCGTTAACACCACAGAAGTCGGTCCGGTATAACTTCCCGTTGCTCCACGGCTATAGTTAGTTGTGTCAATATAACTATTTTTCCCTGCTTTCGGCATCTCAGCAGTTGGCTGAATAACTGTTGACTGTGCCTGGGGGAGGACTCTCGAAGGTATCTCTACCACTGGGGGAGAGGGGATAGATATTCTGGGGGCAGAAAGTTGGATTCTTTCGGGCTTAGTCGTTGTTGGTACAGGAGCAGGCGCTGTCAATGATGCTGGTCTTGGCGCTGGTCGCTGCACGGGAGCCGTTTGGGCTGCTGGACTTGGTGCCAGTCGCTGTACGGGGGTAGTTTGGACTGCTGGTCTTGGCGCTGGTCGCGGTGCGGGGGCAGTTTGGGTTGCTGGTTTCGGAATTTTGACAGGAGCCGGAGTTACTGAGGCTGCTGCTTTTGGAGGTTGAGCCTGGTCTGCCGCTCGTACTGGAATCTCCAATGAGCTTGTGGATGCCTCTGCCTCTGGTTGTATCCAGAGTAAACCACTGCTGAGGACGCTGAGTCCACTAATCAAGCCGACTCCTTGTTTGAGCAGGAGACGCCGATTAAAGGCATTCAAAGGATTAAAACCTTGGGGATATTGCTGAGTCATTTCCGTTTCACTTCTCACACTGATTTATTTATCATAACCAAGACTGATTGTACCGGGTTGTAGACAAATTTCTGCAGCTGCCCCTACTGAATGTAAGCGGACTCGCAGTTCGCCATTGGATGTTACGCCGACAACGCGACCGGGGCAACCATCTACGACCACGGCACGTCCCCTACTATGGAGGAGTTCCAGGTAAGAAGGCAGCAAGGTTTCTATTCCTTCTGATAAATAGCGTTGGTATCCTGATAACAGTCCGTAAATGATAATGGCGGCTAACATTTCTAGGGAAGTAATCGAAGAGATCGGCTGATCTTTGAGGAAGGATTGGAGATTAATGCCCATGTCTGGGACGGGATTAGCCCAGTTAATCCCAACGCCGATCACCGCTTGGGTAATTTTCCCCTGCTGCATGCGGGTTTCGCTCTTAATGCCACCGAGTTTGCGTCCCTCAAGAATTAAGTCATTGGGCCATTTGAGTAATACTGGTATGTTGTAACTACCCAGGGCGGTAGCGATTCCCCAAGCACTACAAAGGGTTAAGTGGGGAGCGCTTGTCCCTGGAATATCGGGAGCTAAAGCGAGAGAAAGGTAGAGTCCCCCTAATTTAGATTGCCACTGTCGTCCCCACTGTCCTCGCCCTGCTGTTTGCTCAGAAGCGATCGCGGCTGTTGGTAGAGTTATACCTTGGTCAATGAGTTCCCAGAGCTTTTGGTTAGTAGAAGATATGGTATCAAAGATATGCAGGGACAATTCGATTTGTTCGGAGTTACTGGGCAAATTGAGAAGAGCTGCCTGAAATTGTTGCTGATTAAACGCCACGGCTGCAAACTGAAAAATTTGTTACATAAGTTAGCATAGATAGAACTTTTGCTGATACCGAAAAGTTATCCCCTGAATGCTTCGCCCCTAATTGGAGGTTTACATTGTGGTATTTTCTTCTGTAATTCCTGAGCCCCAAACTCTCACTCCTAGTTGGCAGTGGCAAAGCTGGGAAGGTTTGGCTTATTTAACTTGTAGCCTGCTCCAAGACTGGCAGCACGGCTTTTTTACCCAACAGTTTTGGCCCCGTTCCCCGGAGACATTGGTGGGAGTCTTGCAGCCTGATGCTCAAGCTTATCGCGTTAAGCAGGTTCACGGAAATCGGGTGCTAATATCTTCGGAGATTGATGCTGCTATTAGTGCTTGGGATTCAGAAAAGACACTAGAATCTGCTGATGGCATTTTGAGCGATCGGGCACAGCAGGCGGTATGGGTGGCAAGTGCTGATTGTACCCCGGTGTTGATTGGAGATGTTCGTACCAAAATGGTAGCGGCGGTTCATGCTGGTTGGCGGGGTACAGCTCAGCGGATTGTTCCAGAAGCGATCGCCCGATTCCTGACTTGTGGTAGTTCCCTGGAAAATCTACGCGTTGCTATGGGACCGGCAATTACTGGTGAAGTCTATCAAGTCACTGAACAGGTGGCAGCCCAGATCGGTGCTAGTATTATCCCAAGGGAACAAGCAAACACCCCAGAGGCGATTCTAGCGGCCCTGCAGCAGCTACCTGATTCCCCCTTATTCGATGATCCCAAGCCTGGACGGGTGCGATTGGATGTGCGGCGAGTGAATGCACTGCAGCTTGAACAGCTAGGTATTAGTGACAAGCAAGTGGCGATCGCTCCTTACTGTACTTATCAGCAACCAGAGTATTTCTTCTCCTACCGCCGTGCTAAGCAAAAGAAAGTCCAATGGTCTGGGATTGTGAGCAATTCATCTCACATACAATAAATCTTAACACAGCTAGAGTGCTTGGTTTTGGTGGGCTAGGGCAGATAGTTACTTAGCAGGTTAGTTGGATAAGTTATCGCCGCCTAACCCACCCTAGTACTCTGACAATTTTAAGTTGAGGGATAGGGCTGCAGGGGAGCAGGGAGCAGGGAGCAGGGAGAGAATTGAAAAACTGATTGTTCTATCCATCATTTCAATCTTGACGGAGTAGTATCACTC
>JBFRWF010000228.1:0-7329 GCA_051439465.1 Xenococcaceae cyanobacterium
GGTCAGATGAGGCGGTGGCCAGCAGCTCTCCGTCCGGGCTAAATGCCACGCTCTCGACGAACCATCGATGTCCCTTGAATTCAGCGAGCAGATTCCCCTTTAAGTCCCACAGCCGAGCGGTGTGGTCAGATGAGGCGGTGGCCAGCAGCTCTCCGTCCGGGCTAAATGCCACGCTCTCGACGAACCATCGATGTCCCTTGAATTCAGCGAGCAGATTCCCCTTTAAGTCCCACAGCCGAGCGGTGAGGTCTCGTGAAGCGGTGGCCAGCTGCTCTCCGTCGGGGCTAAATGCCACGCTATGGACCCAGCCTTGATGCCCCTCCAATTCAGCCAGCAGATTCCCCTTTAAGTCCCACAGCCGAGCGGTCCAGAATGAGGCGGTGGCCAGCTGCTCTCCGTCGGGGCTAAATGCCACGCTCTCGACCCCGGACTGATGCCCTTTGAATTCAGCCAGCGGATTCCCCTTTAAGTCCCACAGCCGAGCGGTGCGGTCACCTGAGGCGGTGGCCAGCTGCTCTCCGTCGGGGCTAAATGCCACGCTAGTGACCGTGCCTTGATGCCCCTCCAATTCAGCCAGCAGATTCCCCTTTAAGTCCCACAGCCGAGCGGTGCGGTCTCGTGAAGCTGTGGCCAGCTGCTCTCCGTCGGGGCTAAATGCCACGCTAGTGACCTTGCCTTGATGCCCCTCCAATTCAGCCAGCAGATTCTCCTTTAAGTCCCACAGCCGAGCGGTGCCGTCAAATGAGGCGGTGACCAGCTGCTCTCCGTCGGGGCTAAATGCCACGCTAGTGACCTTGCCTTGATGCCCCTCCAATTCAGCCAGCAGATTCCCCTTTAAGTCCCACAGCCGAGCGGTGCCGTCAAATGAGGCGGTGGCCAGCTGCTCTCCGTCGGGGCTAAATGCCACGCTATTGACCGAGCCTTGATGCCCCTCTAGCCGATTCCGCTCGCGGATTTGATCGAGAATCGTCCGTAAAGCATACAGGGGACTAATGGCGGGATATTTTTCCAGGGGTCGGTTTCCGACTAGGTCTTTGAGCTCTTGCCCAATCCGCATGGCTGAGACTAAAATATCTATCTCTCCTTCAGTAGCACCAGGAGAAAGGGACTCAAACTGTCGCCGAATACTAACCCCTGCCTGCTCTAGTCGCGTGCCTTGCTGTGCTTCTGTAATGGCTTGGTTTGTCTTTATCCCAGCAATTGTTGCCCCTACCAAGGATATTGCCAGGATAGCAGAACTAATAGCCAATCGACCCTCAGCTTTTCGCTTTGCCTTATCAGCTTTCTGCTTTGCCTCAGTTAAAATTTGATTGGCTTTTTCTGTGGCCTCCCTTTCCTTTCTCTCTGCATCCAAATTAATTTGAGCTTCTAGTTTTTCCAGTTCTATGGTCTGTTTTACCGCCTCAGTACTAGCAGCTAAAAACTGATAATCCTCATCGCTTAAGCTTTTACCTACTGCCCATTTCTGAGCTTCCTTGAATGCCTCCCCCCGCAACAGCCTGGAAGAATCCTGACAATTGGAAGCCAACCAGGCTCTGAAATTGTCGGAGTAGGGTCGCAAATTATCCAATTCTTTCTCTACCCAACTAAGATTAAAAACCTCCTGATAAATCGGGTTAGAGACTCTTAAACCTCCTTGCCTCTTCACTACTAACCCCGTCAGCCGCAATTCCATCTGTTCGGGATTGTCCGAAGCAGGGGCCACTCCCTGTTGTAAAATTTGCTGATAGAGTCCCAACAGGCGACTAGCTCGTCTGTCATTAATGAGAAGGCGATCGCGTATCGTCCTCAAATGCTCTGGCTCATCTTGAGCTTCCCAATTCTCAATAATGCGCGACCTCACCACCTGCTCAACTGATGGAGGATTGTCTGCGGCTAACTCTGAAACCACCAGCTTGCAGAGCTTTTGAGTCAGAAACGGCTGTCCCCCCGTCCAAGATAATATCTCCCTCATCACCCCCTGGGGGTTGCTGACTTTCCCCTCTAACCCCTCAATTAACGGCTCAACTTCATGAAGCTCGAAGCCATGGAGGGCGATGGCCAATCCAATATTAAATGGTGTCTGAGTCTTGTCTTTAATCAAATCCCCTGGGGTTGCCACTCCCAACAGAGCAAAAGTGAGACGCTCATATATAGGATTGTTAACCCGTTGCTCACAGAAAAACCGAATCAGGGAGAAAAAATCATCCAGGGAGAATGTCTGACTCAGAACCCGATCTATTTCATCGACAAAAATGACAACATTTTGCTCAACCTCTACCAGCAGCACCGACTCAATAAATTCCTTCAACAGCTGCACCGGGGAAAGCAAGTCCCGCCGCTCTCTCCACCAATTCCGCCAATTGAGGGTTTCTGAAAGCTGGCAACTGCTTACCAGAGAGCGGACAAGTCCTGCATACCACTTTTCTGGTGTCACATCCTGCTTGCCAATCCCCGTTAGGTCAATACAAGCACAGATTGTCCCTTCTGCTTGCAGCCTTTGCATTGTCCTGACTCGGAGGGAAGACTTACCCATTTGCCTGCAGTTGAGTACATAACAGAATTTTCCCGCCTTCAAGGCCTTGTAAAAATCTAAGTCTGCTTGCCGTATCACATAGGTAGGAGCATCAACTGAAAGACTCCCCCCGAATTGATAAAAGTTGTTTGACTTTAGTGTCATCATGTCATCATCCCTGTACCTCACAAGACTCGGCTAAAATACTGGCGGTACAATTGACACCGAGGCTTGACATAATTTTCTTGGCACTGCACCAGTCCCATACTGTGCAACTGATAAATGTCCATGGGGTCTATTTCTACTGGCGTGGGTGAACTGACCACTTGTTTTAAGGCTTGAGCTAATTGTGGCGCTTGTCGCAGGGGTTCCAAATGTTGCATTAGATGTTTGTTGTAAATTCCTGCTTCTGTGGGAGCATCTTTTAACAACTTCTCTAGTGTCACTTTCCCAGAACTGACTTTATACATCGCCAACCGTACCAGATATGGATGTCCCCCCACCATGTTCTCCAATTGCTCTATCTGGGTCTTATTCCAATTTAGTTCATAAACCTTGGCCAAATGCAATAACTGCTCCGGTTCAAACTCCAGCAATTCCACTGCTACTCCTGCGTTAAAGGGAGATTGGTGCATATCCAAAGGAATATAAGCTTCGGTAGAGTGTGCCATTACTAGCCGCATTTGTTGCCAAATCTGAGCCGTTTTCCCTTTCTCGTGCCAACTGCGCAGCATGCCAAAAAAGTCTTCAATCACTTCAGCATACCGAAACACTCGATCTACTCGATCCAATCCTAAGACTAAGGGACGGTTAATTTGGGGCAACAAATATTCCTCGAAATAAGCTGTGCAGTTATCATTGCTGCCTAAAATATCTGTATCCCAATAATCATTGAGCTTATTTTCTATTTTTTGCTGCTTGCCGACTGTGAAACAGAGCCAACGGAGGAATTTATCTAAGTTGCTCAAAATCCCTCGTTCTACACCACCTAAATCTAAATAAACAGTTGCATAATTATGTCTAGCTGCATGAGCTATTATTCGATTCAGCAGTGAAGTTTTTCCCATCTGCTTGGGGGCTTTAATCCGAATTAGTGCCCCTGGTTGTACAATTGTCTGATAGCATAGATAATCTGCATCGGGACGTTGAATATAAAAAGGTGAATCTAGTCCCACTGGACCTTCTGGATACTCTCCACTATCCGGTGGCAGTGGGGTTTCTGTGCGCTCCTTTTTATCTAGCTCAATTGGTAGCTCGAATTTACTTGTTAACCCTTCTAAATCCAGGGTGGAGTTGAGTAGAGAATCGGTCAAATCTTCAATGGTCAATCCAGCTTCGAACTGAGCGTTAATTGGTTTTAGTAGCAGTGAAGAGAAAATATCCCGCAGCTGCTGATGGATCTTAATCTCGTCGGCAAAGTAGGCGCACGCCAGGTTAAACAAGCCACCCCTGTCTCGCCGCAGCTTTTCTACATAGCCAGGGGGTTCATCCCCCTTGAGTACTGCCTTGTGCAAGTTATTTCGCTTTTTAGCAATCTCTTCTGGCGATCGCAATGAATTCAACATTGAGTTAATCCCATCCAGGAGATCGATCTCCATCTGGACAGATTGTTGATTAACTCTCCGGATTTCTTGGTTTAGCTGAGGGATTTTTTGGTTAACCCAGCGAAGAGCATCCCGCTGCTGTGGTGAGCGGAATGGCGAAAATTGCCCAAGAGTGGGAAATAACCCCCCTACCTCATGTCGATATTCGGTGGCAATGCGGTGCTGTGCTTTGAGAAATGACCTGGTAATAGCTTTTTGCAGTTCCTGGTTGACAGACTGGCTAGCTTCCTTGAGGGAATTGATGAATTCTTGGATGCCAGTTTGACAGGCTTGTTTCAAACCAGTATCGCTGCGGTTACAGATTAAGCCGATGACTGCCTGCAGGAAAATCAGACCCCAGAACCCTGAAATCGACTCTAGCTCCTCTGTCTGATTCAAGTCTCGTAATACTTCAGAAGCATTTGAGTAGCGCTGTCTGAAGTTAGATTGCACCATTTTGGTTAAGATCTCGGCCAGAGTGTCGCTTATCTGAGTGCGATCGCGCCAAATAACTTCACCGTCATTGTCTTGGGGGAGGTCGATTGGCACTATCCCAGTTAGAGCTTGAATTGCCATCATCCCCACTGCATAAACATCGCTGCTGAATTTTGGCAGGCCTTGTAATTGCTCAACAGGCATATAACCGTGAGTGCCAATGGCAATAGTCCTCACAGATCCCTTGGCATCCACTACAGTAGTACTGACTTCTTTCAAAGCTCCAAAGTCAATCAAAACAATTTTGCCATCTTTGCTGCGTCTGATTAAGTTAGCGGGTTTGATATCCCGGTGGATGACATTGTGCTGATGGACAAATGCCAGTATCGACAAGATATCTTGTAAAAGTGCCTTCACATAGACTTCGCTCAATTGCTTGCCGGGAATGATTTCTTGGTTTAGAGGCTGACCTTCGATCAACTCTTGAACTAGATAGAATTCTTCATCTTGCTCAAAGTGAGCCAAGAGGTGGGGAATCTGGGGATGTGAACCTAGTTTATATAAAGTCTTAGCTTCGCCGTCAAATAAGCGTTTTGCTATTTGCAGGGTGGTCTCATCCCTCACTCTAGGCTTGAGTTGCTTAACAACGCAGAGGTCTTTGCCTGGTAAATGATTGTCTTGTGCCAGAAAGGTTTTACCAAATGCACCGCCGCCTAGTTCTTTGACGATTTGATAGTGACCTGCCAGTATTTCTTCTTCCATTGTGTCGATCCAACTGAGGAACTTCTCAGATAAGAATTACTGCGAAATATTTCGCTGTAGTAGGTCCATCTACAGGATAATCCACAGGCTTTGGATTTCGCTATAACGTGCGACATTTTTTAACTTTCTGGTTGTACTCGCGTTGGACTTTGGACAAAAAAGCACAGAGGTGATCGAGTTACTATACTGCGACAACTGTCAACGTCATAGTTATACTAAATACAGGTCTAAAACCCCCTTTATCAATTTCCTGTCTTTTTCTTCCCTCTCCCTATTCGCCGTTTCCCGTTCCCCTTTCCAGTCCCTTTCGGGCCCTGCTTCCTTCAAAAAGGGGGTAGTTAACCCGGATTTGGTATTAGGTGCAACAGCTGGAGGTATGTATGATAAGACTTCAAGAATTTATCTGCTGTCCAAAGTGTAAAAGGGATCTGCTTGTACACACTGGAGAGAGTGGAATAAGTCTAGAGGTAGATAGCCTGCCCTACTACGCTTGTACTGGATGTGGCCTGGAATATCCCATGGTAGATGACGTGGTGGACTTCTTACCTCACAGCAACAGTGAGAAGACCCTTGCCCAGAAGGCTATGGAATCAGAGTATATAGTTGAGATCTACGAGAGCAAATGGTGGCGAGCGAGCAACCTACTTGCAATGTTCACCAGAATCAGCCTGGATAATGAAATCTCCCTCATAAAAAGGAGCACTAACATCGGCCCCACGGACACTGTACTTGACCTTGCCTGCGGTTCGGGCATCTATACACGGGCTTTTGCCTCCGAAAGCCCTGGGCGAGAAGTCATCGGGCTAGATCTCTCATGGCCCATGCTGAGGTACGGAACTAAGAAGGCTCAGAGACTGGGGATTAAAAACATCACCTTCATGCACGGCGATGCCCATTATCTTCCTTTCAAGGATGAATCGGTGGACGTTGCCAACTGCTGTGGAGCTCTGCACCTCTTCTCGGATGTCCGACGTGTGCTGAGCGAACTCCACCGCGTGATTAAGCCGGATGGGCGTTTTTCAACGGCATCACTCCTGGAGAGCCAGATCCCTCTGCGCGAGCTAAAAGCCTACCTAGACAAAAGTTTTGTTGGAGTACACTATTTTCTTGAGGAGGAACTCAAAGAGCTGCTCGACGACGCCGGCTTTGAACCTACAGTTTACCACGCCCAGGGACTCTGGATGATCGCTTGCTCCATCCGCCGTCCTTGAAGGTTGGTTTTGATCTGTGGAGTGAGAATTTGCCCCGAACTGATCAAACTGGAAGAGAAATTGTTGAAGATATTAGAACAAAATTACCTCAATCCTGCTCTTAAATTTTTATCTCTAGATGAAACTCACCTGCTTCCAAGTCCTTAGTTTAGCAAGCTTCAGCCTCACCAGTATTTTGGGGACTGCTGCAGCTAGTTCTCAACCTGATAACATTGAGCTTACCTCTTGCCTATCTGCCAAGAGCTGTGGTGGTTCGAGCTGTGCTAGTACTATTGAAAGTGTGACTGATATACCCTCTCCACCTAAGCCAACCAGAACTGTGAGTGCTGCTAGGGTTCTGTCAGCGTCAGAACTAGAAACGGCATTGAGTTCCTTGGCGGGATGGAGTGTGCAAGACGGCAAGCTGCACCGTCAGTTTCAGTTTTCCTCTTTCCTAGAAGCTTTCGGTTTCATTTCCAGCTTGGCTCTAATAGCAGAAAAACTTGGACATCATCCTGAGTGGTGTAATGTTTACAATCGAGTGACGATTAACCTGACTACCCATGATGCTGGGGGTATTACTGATCTAGATTTAGAATTAGCCCAGAAAGCTAATGAACTAGTGCTCTCCTGTCCCTAATGTTTTTCGCTGCATTGATGTCCCTATCAATATTCTTGGTTCCGCAACTAGGACATCGATCAAGTATTCAGACTTGATAGAATGCTGCGGTTGTGTATCTAGAGCGCCGGTCCAGTAATCCAAATTTCTTGTAGGGGCGAAGCATTTGGGGAATAAGTTAAGTGCCCAAACCCTTATTTTTCTGTCCAAATGCTTCGCCCTGTAACACAGAGAGAGTATTTAATG
>JBFRWF010000229.1:0-14391 GCA_051439465.1 Xenococcaceae cyanobacterium
TTTAATCTAGCTGAGAATTGGAATCATTTTTTTCATATAAGGGGTTGTCAAATTTCATTATAGCAGAAAAAATTGAAAATTTTTTCTTTTTTGGAGATGTCTAATGAGTATCTGAACCAATGTTAAACGTTACTCCAGGAATAAAAGCCATGTCTTCAGGACAGGAGGCAGAATTGATCGGTGCAGCATTTAAAGAGGTAGGCAAACCTAGCCATAAAAATACTGTGAGATAAATTAGGGCAAACCGATAGATTAAAGAAGGAAAGCAATAAGTAATCATGGGTATTATGTTAGGAAAAAACAATTATGTGGTAGTGATAAATATGTAGTGATGTTATAATTGAGACGCGAACGCCAAATTATAGTTGTTAGAGAATTAGCCATTCAGTTTCTGATTTAATAAGACGCGATTGCTTGCCAAATTAGTAACTGCTCAATAACCACTGGAGGCAATCGGGGAAAAAAGGCGATGCTCGCTACGCTGCGCACGCTTGCGCGAACGGGAAAGAAAGGCGATCAGGGCAGAAAGGCGAAGGGGGAAAAAAGGCGATGCTCGCTACGCTGCACACGCTTGCGCGAACGGGAAGAAAGGCGATCTCGAAAGAGGCTCAATAAACAGGCTCCTTTGGTCAAAGAGGAACTACCAGAAGGAGCAACCATTAATTTAGGCCTAAATATGTTTGAACGCAGGGAGAGGTCAAGTAGAAAGAATTTCCTCAACAGTTTCTACCAACTGGTAAGGATTTACAGGGGTGATGAGAAGACTGTTTCCCTTTAACCTAGAGATGAGTACAAACTCGTCGAGTTGGGAAATGTAGAACTCTAAAAAGCCACCACGAGAAGTCCACAACCAGCCAAAGCCGCCCCATAGACCTCCCACACCGATACGCACAGCCCAACCAAACTCCTGTCCAAAAGTATCTTTGCTGATGATACGGATACCAGATACATCTTGCATTGGGATTGGACGTCGCCAGCCTGGAAAGACAATCTCAATATAGTTATCCGAAACGACAAAGCGAGATGGTCTGCACCATAACCAGACAGCTCCATAAAGAGTGATGAGTATTAGAAAGATGATGAGTATGCCCCACTCGCGCAATACAAGAGTCAACATCCCTAAGAAAAGTGGTAATAACCACAATGCGATGGTGAGTCCCTTGATCAGAGGTGACATGGGTGCAAGTCTAAAGCTGCGACTCATAGGGATTAATTAAGGGAGTATTCGTCAAGAACGGGGCGATCACCGAATGGCACGCTCCTTACGCTGAAAGCCCTATCGTGGCATCATTGTAGCATCATCCGGGTGCGAAACGCGATCAGCGCTTGGGCACCATTGCCCAAGGGAGGGACGGTGTGTTACGGCGCTCAAGCACCAAAACTGGTAGGTTCCGAAGCAGAAAGGACACGCCTAACGCACCCTACTGGAATGGTTCAGCTAAAATGGTGCATTAGAAAAATAATATGATGCTTTCTATTCAACGCTTTCAGCAAAAGTCTATTGCACTAAATTAGTTGAAACATTCCACTACAGAAATCGCCTCAGACCAAGAAAATACGGGGCTTACGCTGCTTGATTGCCTCTTATTGAGCTTGCCATTCGGCGATCGCCACCCCTGCGGGGAAGTCAAAAGGCAAAAGGCAAAAGGCAAAATTCCGAATTGTTCAACCGACAATCATATTTCCTGATAGGAGTTTTAAATGTCAAATTTCGTCTTTGTTTTAGACACAAATAAACAACCACTTTCGCTAATTCACCCAGCGAGAGCAAGGTTGTTATTGGATAGGGGAGAAGCAGCCGTTTATCGGCGTTATCCCTTCACGATCATGGCTACCAACTCTTAAGAAAACACTTGTGTTTTCCTCCATCCATAACGTGGCGATCGCTACGTTGGGGGCTTAAGGCAGGACACTAGGGAACAGGGAACAGGGAACAGGGAACAGGGAACAGGGAACAGGGAACAGGGAATAGGTAATGGGGAATAGGTAATGGGGAATAGGTAATGGGGAATATAAGAGTAGTCCTAAATGAGTCGTGGCAAATCAAAACATATATAAACTGTCCCGGCTTAAGTGGATAGCCACGATCATCTTTAAAAAAGAGGTAAAACAAGAACCTCAACCAATTACTTTAAAAATTGACCCCGGTTCAAAAACAACTGGACTGGCTTTAGTTAAAGGAAATCAAGTAATTTGGGGAGGATAATTAACACATCGAGGTCAACAAATCAAGGATAGTTTAACTTCGAGAAGACAATTAAGAAGGGGGAGGCGAGGAAGAAAAACTCGTTATCGTCAACCTCGTTTTTTTTACCGAACAATTTGCGAAAAAGTTTTGTTCTTCAATTACCAGATAAAAAGTTTGATGTTCACCCTAAATATCTAACCCATATTCATCGAAATGACGGGTACAATTATGCTTTCTAATGAGGATACCCTATCGGGCAGTTTATTTTCTGGTGGCAATTCCTCTCCCGTTAAGCTCCTTCGTCGCTCTAACGGGAGTCCCCTTGCCACATCTGAGATGGGTATTTCTGCAGAGAAATTAGCCAGCCCTTTACAGTGCATTAGCACCAGCAACAACTTCCAGGAGTTCCTGAGTAATTGCCGCCTGCCGAGCTTTGTTATAAGACAACGTCAGGGTACCAATCAGTTCACTGGCATTCTCACTGGCGTTGTTCATTGCCGTCATCCGGGCAGCCAGTTCGCTAGCCGCTGACTCCTGCAAAGCCCTCAGTAGCTGGTTATTCAGATACAGTGGCAAGAGGGAATCGAGAATTTGCACAGGATCTTGCTCAAAGATCATATCCCGTGGGAAGCTACTCACTTCAGTGGTTACTTTCTCCCGTTCCACCTGGAAATCTCCTCTACGGGTAGTGAGTCTGAATATTTCGTCGTCTTTGACTTCTAACCCCTGGGGTGTCAGAGGAAGCAAGGTTTGAACCACTGGTCGAGAGCTGATCAGGGAGACAAACCTGGTGTAAATTAACTCGACTCGATCTACTGTCTCAGAGAGAAACAACGACAGCAGTTCATCAGCAATTCTGGATGCCTCGGCTGCTGAGGGAATCTGCTCCAGTCCGGTATAGTTTTGATCGATCGGGGCTCCGCGACGCTGGAAATACTGGGTCGCTTTGCGCCCTACCAGGACATAGTTGTAATCCAGCCCTTGAGCTTGTAATTCCTGGGCGCGTTGTTCGGCGCGGCGGATAACATTGGTGTTGTAGGCACCACACAGACCGCGATCGCCAGTAACTACCAGTAGCCCTACACAGCGCAATTCCCGTTGTTTGAATAGGGGCAGAACAACATCTTCCATCCGCAGGCGATTTTGCAAGCCAGAAAGAACTTGTGCCAAGGTGTCAGCAAAGGGGCGGGTGGCAGTTACTTGTTCCTGTGCGCGACGCACTTTGGCTGCTGCCACCAGACGCATTGCCTCTGTAATTTTTTTCGTGTTTTTGACCGACTGAATGCGATCGCGGATAGCTTTGAGATTAGCCATTTTAGTTGATTAGTGATTGGTGATCCGACGCGCAGAAATCTTTGATTTCGAGCATCGCAGTGATTAGGGATTAGTAATTGGGGAAAGGTAATTAGTTTTTCCCGGTCACCAGTCACCAGTCACCAGTCACCAGTCCCCAGTCCCCAGTTCCTAAGCGGATACCAAGAAAGTCTGCTTGTATTCAGCAATCCCTTCTTTGAGGAGGCCTTCTGCCTCATCAGTGAGCTTCTTCTCGGAGACAATAATCTCCTCATACTTAGGCTTGCTAGTTTTCAAATAATCCCGCAATCCCTGAGTAAAGCTAGTGACTTTTTCCACTGGAATGTCATCTAGATAACCATTGAGACCGGCATACACGATCGCCACTTGCTCCGCCACAGACAGGGGCGAGTTCTGAGGCTGCTTCAAAACTTCCCGCAAGCGCTGACCCCGTGCTAGCTGGTCTTGGGTTGCCTGATCCAAATCTGAGGCAAACTGAGAGAAAGCCTCCAGTTCGGCAAACTGAGCCAGTTCCAGCTTCAACTTACCTGCCACCTGTTTCATTGCCTTCGTCTGGGCAGCCGATCCCACTCGGCTAACGGAAATACCAGCATTAATTGCCGGTCGGAAACCAGCATTAAACAGGTCAGAAGAAAGGAATATCTGACCATCGGTAATGGAAATCACATTGGTGGGGATGTAAGCAGAAACGTCACCAGCCTGGGTTTCAATAATCGGCAGCGCCGTCATGCTCCCTCCACCCAAGTCGTCACTCAGTTTCGCCGCCCTTTCTAGCAAGCGAGAGTGGAGGTAGAACACATCTCCTGGATAGGCTTCCCGTCCCGGTGGACGACGCAGCAGCAGGGATATCTGGCGATAAGCTTGCGCCTGCTTGGACAAGTCATCATAGATCGCCAGAGTTGCCTTGCCTTTGTACATAAAGTATTCAACGATGGAAGCTCCGGTGTAAGGAGCTAGATATTGTAGGGTAGCGGGGTCATTCGCATTTGCTGCCACCACAATAGTGTAATCCATGGCTCCTTTCTCTTCCAGTGTCCCGACCACCTGAGCCACGGTAGAAGCTTTTTGACCGATGGCGACATAGACACAAATGACATCCTCTTCCTTTTGATTAATGATCGTGTCCACCGCCACCGCCGTTTTCCCAGTTTGGCGATCGCCGATAATCAACTCCCGCTGTCCTCGGCCAATGGGAATCATCGCGTCAATCGCCGTGATTCCAGTTTGCATGGCTTCATGGACTGAGCGGCGATCAATAATCCCTGGTGCTGGCGATTCAAGTAGGCGAGTTTCTGTGGTGTTGATTTCTCCCTTGCCGTCAATCGGACGCCCCAGAGCATCTACCACTCTGCCAATCATTGCATCGCCCACTGGCACCTGAGCAATTTTGCCGGTGGCTTTGACGGTGCTGCCTTCCTGAATGCCGAAGCCTTCACCCATCAGCACTGCGCCCACATTGTCTTCTTCCAGATTCAGGGCAATGCCAATGGTGCCGTCTTCAAACTCTAAGAGTTCCTGAGCCATTGCTTTTTCCAAACCATAAATCCGGGCGGTGCCGTCTCCCACCTGAAGGACGGTACCAACGTTAGAAACCTGGACTTCTTGGTCATATGACTCGATTTGCTGGCGAATAATGCTGCTAATTTCGTCTGGTCTGATGCTAATCATGTTAGTTGTTAGTTGTTAAACGACTAAGGACTAAGGAAGAATGACAAAATACTTATGTTGCACTACTCAAGCTTAGACTGATGCGACGCAGTTGTCCTCTTAGACTGGCATCAAACACCTGAGAACCGACTTTAATAATCACACCGCCGATTAAATCTGGGTCAATGTTTGTCTTGAGTTCCACTGCCTGGGCATTAGTCAGCGCTCTTACTTTTTCTGAAACAGACTGCCGCTGCTCTTCACTCAATTCGGTTGCTGAGGTAACTTCTGCCAGCACTGCCTTATTCAGCTTCCGCAGAAGCTCCAGATACTGCTGGCAAATTTCTTCGAGGAAGATAATGCGACGTTTGTCTACCAGAAGCATCAAAAAGTTTATCAGGTAGGGGTGAGTTTCCTCACCAGTAATCCGTTGCAGCACAGCCTTCTTATCTGACTCTTTCACAATCGGATTGAGTATAAACTCGCGCAGTTCCTGGGAATTTTCCAGCAAAGCCACTAAAGAACGGATATCTTCTCCAAACCTTTGTATCAGGTCATTCGGCTGAGCTACAGACATCAAAGCTTGTGCGTATGGCTCAGCAATTTTAGTACTTAACAAAGTCCCTTTCACGAGCTACCTCCCAGCTGAGCAATACTGCGATTAATTAATTGTTGCTGAGCCGACTCATCTAATTGCGCTTTCAGTTGAGACTCAACTCGCTCCATAGCCATGGCGGCTACTCGCTGCCTCAGTTCGGCGATCGCCCGTTCCTGTTCGGAGTCCAGATCCTGCGCTGCGACTTCCTTTAAACGCTGGATATCCTGCTCCGTCTGAGCAGCAATGGCTTCTTTAGCAGCTTGAGCCCTTTGTTCTGCCTGTTTCCGAATGCGTTCTGCCTCAGCTTGGGCTTGGGCCAATTTCTGCTGTTGATCTGCCAGTGCTTCCGCTGCCTTCCTTTGGCGATCCTCTGCTTCTTGAATTTCCTCGGCAATCTTGGAGCGTCGCTCACTCAGGATGTTTCCCAAAGCTTTACGACCAAAGTAAACCAGTACCCCAATCAAAATTGCAAGGTTTATCAGGTTGCTTTCTAAAATGTCTAGGTGCAGACCGAAACCACCTTCCCCTGCTGAGTGAGCCTCTGTGGCCAATATTAAAAAATTACCCATCATACTCATTTACTACTCAAAAAAGGAGTTATTTTACTAGCTCTGGCCCTAGGAGCTTTTCTAGAACCTGGCGACTGAGAGCATCGACTTGTTGCTCTAGGGAAAGCATCGCTTCTTGTTTTTGCTGCTCTATCTCTTGAGCCGCCTGTTCTCGTTTAGCTTGAGCCTCCTTCTGAGCCTCAGCTATTTTCTGCTCGGCGATTTTCTTAGCATCAGCTTGAGCTGAAGCAATGATTGCTTGAGACTGCTTGCGGGCTTCTCCTAGCTGTTGTTCATATTGCTTTGCCATTTGCTCAGCTTTAGATAGGCGTTCCCGCGCCTTAACCTCATTTTTGCGGATATAATCAGTCCGCTCATCTAGCGCCTTGTTGAGTGGCTTATAGAAAATTGCATTCAGCAGAAACATCAACACTAGGAACTGCACTGCCATAAAGGGCAAGGTTGCGTCGAAATCAAACATTTTTTACAGATCCCATCAAGACTGGAACATAGAGTGTAGAGACGCGAGCGATCGCGTCTCTACAAAGCTACAAAGTTTTAAGAAAATGGGTTGGCAAAAAGTAGCACCAGGGAAATCACCAGGCCATAAATGGTGAGGGATTCCATGAATGCCAAGGTTAACAGCAGAGTTCCGCGAATTTTGCCTTCAGCTTCCGGCTGACGGGCAATGCCTGCGACAGCTTGACCTGAGGCATTCCCTTGACCGATTCCCGGGCCAATGGCCGCCAAACCAACTGCGAGAGCAGCAGCTATAACTGAAGCAGAAGCAAGTATTGGATCCATGATTATTTTTCTTCTCTTTAGTACACAACAAATTCCGAGTTAATTGTTAGGAGCCCGGAGCTCCAAGCAATGCAACAATGCTTAGTTCTTGTGTGAATTACTCACCACTGTGTTATCAACTGAGTGCATTGGTAAGGCTGAATTCTGAATTCTAAATTCTGAATTCTGAAAAGGCTTATCGGGTTGTTTCTCAATTGCAGGATTTTTCTCTCCCACTCCCTATATCTTTTCACACTTCAGACTTCATATTTCAGACTTCCTCATGCTACTCATGCTCTTCTTCACCGTACCCTTCTATCGCCTCATGAATATAGGCACCTGCTAATGTGGCAAACACTAGGGCTTGAATGGCACTGGTAAATAAACCCAGGGCCATCAACGGCAGTGGCACCAACAGGGGAACCAGAAATACCAACACCGCCACCACCAGTTCATCCGCCAGAATGTTGCCAAATAGACGGAAGCTGAGGGAAAGGGGTTTGGTGAAATCTTCTAAAATCTTGATCGGCAATAGGATCGGTATCGGCTCGATATAGTTGGCGAAATATCCTAATCCCTTCTTGCTAAAGCCAGCGTAAAAGTACGCTAAAGAAGTTAGCAATGCCAAGGCGACAGTGGTATTGATGTCATTGGTGGGAGCAGCTAGCTCACTCCCTGGAATCTCTATTATTTTCCAGGGAATTAGCGCCCCCGACCAATTTGACACGAAGATAAACAGAAACAATGTGCCAATAAACGGCAACCAGGGGCGGTATTCTTTCTCTCCTAGCTGGTTTTTGGCCAAATCCCGCAGAAATTCCAGGACATATTCCATTAAATTTTGGATGCCGCTGGGAGCTTTCTGTATCTGTATGTTTCGAGTGGCAGCAATGGAAGCTGTCAGAAGAAGGGCAATTACAAACCAGGAGGTAAGGAAAACTTGCCCGTGTAATTTTAAATTACCAATCTGCCAGTAAAAGTGCTTGCCAACTTCTAAAGAAGCAAGGGGGATTAAGGTAGGAATACTCAAAGCATCTATCATTTCCATTCGGCGAGATTTACCCAGTTCTCAAGACACGCGAATCAAGAATTTCCTCAATACCCAATCAACAATCTACTTTTGGGCGGGCATAATGCTAGTTTGCAGCATGTAGACGATTATTGCAGCTTTATAAGTCAGAAATCCCAGAAAAACCGGGATAATGTGCAATTGTTGCCATTGACTGGCGAAGATTATTAGTCCTGCAAAAAGGGCTAATCTTTTATGACCGAGACGATTTTTTTGTGCCCCCAGCCGCTCAACATCTCTTCCTAACATTTTTAAGTAAACCACACCTACGCACGCTCCGAGCAAATAATTTAGAGCCGTGTTGAGAGAGTAAAAAACCCAGACACAGATAAAAATTATCCCGGTCAAAGCGAGAGCTATTAACAACAATGTTTCTTGGAGTTGGTAATACTCTTCCATGGAATTTCCCGGTTCTGATGAGGCAGAACCAGCTTGAGTAAGATCCTCATTCGGTGGGGTTGGTTCGAGAGATTGATTGGACGGAGTCACGCTTCTCGGCTACAGGCTAATCCAGCAAAAGCGGCGAGGAGTCTACGCTTCACCCGTAGATGCCCGTAGGGCGGCTTCCCGCAGGGTAGGGGAAGCGCGGGTTGTTGACACCTTTAGTGTTTTTAGTCCTTCAGCAAAGCAAAAGAGCTAAACACAAGCCAGCAGTTATAATATCACGGTACGGTGACAATAATTAAATTTTTGTAAATATTAATTTTGGGCTGTTTGTCGAGCCTCATGCCTTGCGTACTACCTTTTCGGCGATTCTGTCAAAAATTTTTCTGTTGTGTCATTGTCGAAGCCGCAAGAGAATGTCTGGTTATTAGGACTGTCTAGAGTGCAGCCAATATGGAACACAGAGTGGCCCCCTTGTCAAGGAAGAAAATCAGAAAGACGCTCATGTCAACAAATCATGACTAGGGGTTGACACTTAATTTTAAAAGTTGTATATGTTGTATATTGTAATATATCTAAACAAATCGTTCATCTCGCCACAGCCGATGCCAAGACAGTGGAGAGACGGAAGTAGGTTATCCAAACCGAAGGAACGCACCGCATCTTACTTGAAGAGGGAATTTCGTTACGATGCTTGTGCCTTCTCTAATGACTCTAGCAATTGCTTCAGTAGCAGCTTGCCTTAGCTTAAATAGCCAAGAAGAAGTTTTCAAAGTAGCAATGGGATTCACCGCTGTGCTATCCCTGTTTTTAACCCTTATTTTTGCACCTTGGATACTAAAACTGCTGATTTTAGCGGTTCCCCTAGTGCTAGATAAGTTAAATTACTGGTCAGGGAAAAAGCGGTTTAACTGAACCTATGCGCGTCGGTCCCTAACCTCAACTTCGTAGAAGCGACGTAGTCTACGCAGTAGGTTAGGGAAGGAATATGGCACGCTCCTTAAGCTGAAAGCCCTATCGTGGAAGCATCATCCGGGTGCGAAGCGCGATCGGCGCTTGGGTAACGCTCCCGTTTGGTCTTGTAAAGCAAAACCGGCTATCTGGGGAAACTCACCACGGGTTTGTCCAGGAACAATGCCCGAGACACTATATTCAAGAACGGCTTTAAGTTGATTAGCATACCATAATTAAAGGATTGGGCGTATGCCATACGCCCCTACATAATCCCGAAAGGGAGTGAAAAGTTGTGTGAATTTCTTTTTTCAAATTAATCCCAAATTCAACAGCCTAGTGACGGAGCGATCACCTCTTTTTATTGCTATAGGGGTGGTGGGTAAGATGGGCATCCTACTTGTAGATTAACAGAGGGAATCTGTTGGCAAATGCCATCGCCACTTCCAAGCAGAAGCGATCGCTTTTAGCATTAGTAGAGGATTGAAGGGCGATGGCATTTGAGTTAGTATTTATGGGGATGATGGTGAGGGGTTTGTAGGGGTGCAAGGCTTGCACCCAAACCTCGCCAATTAAAAATAGAGATTGGGCCTATGCCATAGGCCCCTACATAATCACGAAAGAGAGTGAAAAGTCGTGTGAATTTCTCTTTTCAAATTAATCCCAAATTCAACAGCCTAGGTTGGGGCTGTCTTATTTACACTCCTAAAAGCGATCGCGTCCAATGTGAACCTGCCATTCCACAACTCTAGCAGAGTCGGCTAACAGACCATCCCGCACACGGGGACTACTGTTCACAATGGCTTGAGCTGCTTCAGCATTCTCCGCCTGAATCAACCAAAGTCCCGTTCCATCATGGGGAAAAAACGGCCCGCAGCAGAGTAGTGTTCCAAGCTCGAGTTGCTCGCGAAACCAAGCCAGTTGGTCTTGGTCATGTTCTGGGTGAGCCTTTTTATAGTCGTAATACTCTGGAATGGTTGCCACGACAACCGCAAAAAGTTTAGTCATAATGCTCTATCAGACTGATTTGAGATGATGTTCAGATTGTGATGGATATCCATAAAAGCCATACAATGAGCTGCTGCAATACAAGTACCTTTAGGCAGCGTTAACTTTTACGGAGTATAGCCCTTTATAGCGACTTGAGTACCTCTAGACCTCTTTCAACAGCTAGGCGATCACCTATAAAGACCACGCGCACCACTGTAGGCGGATCTCTTCGAGATCGCCAGATGTTCCTCAACACACATAAATGGTAATTTGTCAAGAAAATTTAGATGGGTTTGCCCTGGGGAAATACCTTACCGATAGTCGTGAGGCTTGGAAGCCCGCGCTATAATCTTTGATTTAGCGCGGGAGTATGTCACACTGCTTTCAATCCTCCCTTGGTTAGGAATCTACGCTATGAAACTCCTCTGGAATCCACTGCTGATTACTTTAGGCATCTTGTTGCCTACCTCAACAGTTTTAGCTGAACCCTCAAACTCCTCTGAATCAACTTTGCTGACTGTCCAGACTGAAGAACTGGAGCTAGTATTAGCTGATAGTAAGGAAGCAGCACCCAATTCTGAAACAGCAAGGGAAACAATTTCCCTAGGGGTGAATGCTTCTACGGAATTAATGCCTGGGGTAGCTAGTGTAGCGATCGCCCAGAAAAAACAATCAACACCGAAACTGAAAACGATTCCAGAAATCACATCGGTGGTTTCGGCGGAGGAAACCCAGTCAAATCTAGCACCGGACACGATAGTGATTCCAGAAATCACTCCGGTGTCTCCTCTTTCAATATCCCCGGCTGAAGAGATATTAGCAAAACCCAGCCCGGAAGCTATTCAGGATTTGGAAAACACTCGCTCAACAATTTCTGCTGAGGTCATTAATCGAGAGGAAACTACCCCAGAAGTCGTTTCTGAAGAGGTAGTGGAAACAGAGTCAACAGCAGCGGAATCGGAAACCACTACGGAAGTCATTCCTGACAAAGTAGTGGAGACAAAATCAACTGCAACTGAGTCGGAAACCACTACGGAAGTCATTCCTGAAGAAGTAGCGGAAACAGAGTCAACGACAGCGGAATCAGAAACCACTACAGAAGTCATTCTTGACAAAGTAGTGGAGACAAAATCAACCGCCACTGAATCGGAAACCACTACGGAAGTCATTCCTGAAGAAGTAGTGGAAACAGAGTCAAAGACAGCGGAATCGGAAACCACTACGGGAGTCAGTGGGAAAGAAACAGAAGAGAGAGAAGAAAGCTTAGCTGAGTCGGAAACCACTACAGATACAGAAACCGATTCTGCTGCGATAGATGGGGGAGAAAAACCAGAACTACGACCGGAAGAAATCGCCCGATATCAGAAGTTGCTTGAAGCAGATCAATTTTATCTATCGGGAGATTTAGTGGCAGCGGAAAAGCTATACCGTGAAGTCAAAGAACCCTTTGCTTCAGAAGTAGAATCTGAGGTAGAGGAGATACCAGAACCAATTTACGATCCTGCTGAGTTGAACCCAGCCGGTGCAGTTTATTGGCGTTTGTATCAGGAAGGTTTGGAGCAGCCGCAGCTAGAGAGTAAAGTATTGGCCCCACTCCAGCTTTTGGTTGAGCAGCATCCGCAATTTATCCCTGGTCATTTGAACTATGCTCGAGTCCTCGAAGATAATGAGCGGGATGAAGAAGGCTTACAAGTCCTGCAGCGAGCAGTGACACTGTATCCCAATGAACCAGAGTTGCTGCGAGCCAAAATTGAGGAAGATAAAGAAGACCAAAGGTGGCTGGAAGCCTCTATCAGTGCCCGTCAATTTGCTCTGTTTAACCAGGATCATCCACAGGCCTCCGAATTTACTCAGTTAGCTGATGAGAACCTGAAACGCTATCAAGATCATCTGCGTTCAAAATTGACATGGAATGCGATCGGCAATGTGATTACTGGAGCGGCTGGTTATGTTCTCACTGGCAGTTTATTGGGACCCCTTTCTGCATTGGAAACAACCATTTTGCTGCTACAGGGTGAATCCGCCGTGGGCGATCGCTTTTCTAATCAGCTTCGAGGGCAACTGCCCATGATCGAAGATGAAGAAGTTCTAGAATACGTACGCTCAATTGGTAACAAACTCGCTTCAGTTGCAGGTCGCGATGAGTTTGAGTATGAATTTTATGTCGTCATGGACGACCAACTCAATGCCTTTGCCTTGCCAGGAGGCAAGATATTTGTCAATGCAGGAGCGATCGCAGAAACCAACTCAGAAGCAGAATTAGCAGGTTTATTAGCCCACGAACTTGCCCACGCCGTCTTGTCTCATGGCTTCCAACTCGTTACCCAAGGTAATCTTACTGCCAACATTACCCAATTTATCCCCTATGTTGGACCCACGGCTGGTAATCTCCTAGTACTCAACTACAGTCGGGATATGGAAAGGCAAGCCGATGTTTTCGGGACAAGGATTTTAGTGGCCGCTGGCTATGCAGCGGATGGAGTACGCAATTTGATGGCTATCCTAAATGAGCAAGATAATCCCAGTCCTCCTGCATGGCTTTCCACCCACCCAGACACAAAGGAACGAGTCCGCTATCTAGAAAATCTGATTCTCAGCAATGATTTTAACCGTTACGCTTACGAGGGAGTAGCAAGACACAGGGAAATTAAGGAACGAGTAGCAGAACTGTTGGAGAGTCAAGAGTCCCGCCAAAGCGAAAACGAATAAATAGGTCGGTCAAATTAATTAGAAAATGGTTGAGAAAGGGAACAGGGAACTTCGGATCAGGGAATAGGTAACAGCTAACCCGAACACCTAACACCTAACACCTAACACTTAACACCTCATCCGGGTTTTATCTTTATTTTTGCCCACCTACTTATTCTGGGGATTTTGTCCAAAGTCCAATTCTTCAAAAAAGCTAAAGCTATTCACTCAAAATCTGACCCCGAAAGCCGGTTATGATGCGGCTGCCATCTTTGAGAATATGAATCTCAATCTGGTCGCTTGCCCAGCTAATTTGGTCTTGAAAAGCCGGATTGAAAATATGCACTCGTTGGTTGCGAGAAGATACTGGCGAATCGGGAGAATTAATTGCCAAAGACTCGACAAAGGGGCCATCTATCAGAATATCTAGCTGTTCCAACAATTCCTGAGCGCCTGCGGGAGCAGATTCAGATTGCAGTTCTTTTAAAGTAAATCCCGTAAAGGACATGACATTTAAGCCAGCAGCTTTTATTCGTTTTGCTAACTCTGCTAAAGCAGGTGCTTGCCAAAAAGGTTCTCCCCCAGAAAAAGTCACTCCTTCGTTACGAGGATTGCTTAAAATTTTCTCCGCCAGTTCCTCGACGGCAATTAACTGGTTAATCTCAAAGGACCAAGATGGGGGATTAAAACACCCAGGACATTCTCGATGGCATCCTTGCACCCAGACTACAGCGCGAGAACCAGGACCATTTACTTTCGACTCGTCCACATAACCCATGATGTTCAGATATCCAGAGGGAATTTCCATCAAGGCTAGGGATGGGTTTGCTGTTTGTTTGGTCATTATCTATTTCCTCCTGCAAGCTTTTAGCTAACAAGTTCCGTCATTAATGGGAAGAACGGACATCATCCGTTGAGCGCGTCCAGCATTGCTACCTGCAAAAATTAGACCCTTTTAATAATTATATAACCAAAAAAGAATAAAAAACCCAACCCTTCACACATTCTGGTGGGGTGGGGTTGGGTTGATGTTAGAGAGCAGATTCTATAAACTCGTATGGAGCAGTGAAACAGTCAGAGTTGTCGGTTAGCGATCGAGCTTACGCTAAATCTAAGGGGAATTGGTGAGCATTCCGCTCATGGATCACCTCAATCCCTAGATTGGCTCGATTGATGATATCTGCCCAGGTGTTAATGGGTCGTCCTTGGCTGTCAAGAATAGACTGGTTAA
>JBFRWF010000230.1:0-3218 GCA_051439465.1 Xenococcaceae cyanobacterium
CGCGAGCACGACCGTTGGATCCACATAAGGAACGAACGCATGAAGCCCAAGACTCTCAAAAAAGAAGATGCCGGCGAATGCCAGCAGAACGCAGGATGAGATTGCTGCATTAATGAACCAGTTTTCCATGTCGGCGCGGACAAGTGGGCTGCCTGCTGTTTTGACTACTCGACGCGAGAAATAGAACATCGCCCAGCAGATGATCGATGCAGAAATGCCGTAAACGACAGCTGCCCCGGCAGCGATGGATCGGCCTCCGCCAACCAAAGCCTGGACCGCTCCCACGATGGCCATGACCGATACCCCCAAAACCAACAGTCCCGTCACGCCATTCACCAATGCCTCGAAGAACGCGTATCCGTGGGGGAATCGCTCATCGTCTCCACCTGCCACTAGAGACGCAACCCTTACAGTGAACAGGCCTGTCGCGAAGTAAGAAAAATTGAAGAGACCGTCCAACAGGATCGCTTGCGACGAACTGGCTAGAGCAAATGTGATCCCCAAGCATCCAAGCAACAGGTTGCAAACAGCTGAGATGACGAGGAATCTTCTTTCGACTTTTAGGGCAGCTGCTTTCATTTCAGTATGGCCGAACTATTTATTAGACGGAATCTTTCTAGATATTAACCTTGTACAGGATAAAAAACAGAAACTTTCCGTATATCTACTCCATATAGAATGATATCAAGAAACTTTCGGTATATTCGTTGGTGATATCGAGAACAATTCTTGATATCATACCAAATAAGTATAATATTAAGAATTTTTCGGGATATTATGTCCATGGAAAAACCGCCTAAAAAACGGTTCGAACAGGCGAGCAATATTATTCGTCTGAAACATTAATTCCCCGATTACAATCACTGGCTGAGTTCTTGATTCCCCGAAAGCTGAATTTGGTGGAATGAGGTTTTGGGGTTTCTCCCAACTAGTACATAGAAGTTTGCCAGTTTTTTATCGCCTAGAATCTATGCTCTGAGTAGATTTCAGCCGTTTACCAAGATTTTCACCCTGTCAGTGGAACCCACATTCTGCACCCCCAATTGTCACGTAGAATTTTTGTGATAATAATAATCATTATGTATAGAGGGGAGGAGCTGAGAGCCTCCCGATTAGCAGGTTGATTTTTTATTCAACTCAAGTGCCACATCAATTATTTAAAAAATTCGGGATTTCGTGGTAAAAATATCTCCAAAGAGATGATTAGCAATTCTTTGAGGAATGACGACAATAAATGAAGCCACACAAACCAGTTTCAGAATAATCATACTACGAAGAAGAAAAACTTTGAGAAGATTTTAATTTCGCGGCACGCTCATGACCAAAGTAATTGCCCTGTTCAACCAAGCGGGGGGAGTGGGGAAAACCACCATCGCCCAAAATTTAGGCTACCACCTCCATCTGGGAAACCATCGGGTATTGTTGATTGACCTCGACCCCCAAGCTTCCTTAACTACCTTCATGGGAATTGAGACAGAAAGCTTAGAAAAGACCCCTTTTGATGCCTTAATTAACGAAGAACCCCTGTTCGTCATTCCCAACATTCACGGCATGGACGTTGCCCCTACCAATATCACCCTCTCCGCCGCCGAAATTCAATTGGTCAACTTGGACTTTCGGGAAGTCCGCCTCCAAGAAGCCATCAATCCCCTTGCCGATAACTATGACTTTATCCTCATCGATTGCCCCCCAAGTCTGGGCCTCCTTAGCTATAGCAGCCTGATAGCGGCCACTCACGTACTCATTCCCATTGAGACCCATTTTAAAGCCTTTCAAGGAACCAACTTGCTCCTGCAAACCATCGCCAAGGTACGCAAGCGAGGCAACCGCTACTTACAAATAGCTGGCTTCGTCCCCTCTCGCTATGCTACCAATAATTCTCAAGACCAGCGCACCCTACAGGCGATTAAGTCCCAATACGGGCAATTGGCCACCGTCTATCATCCCATCCCCCGCCTGACCGCTTTTGTCGATGCCTCTGAAGAGCAAATCCCCCTGGCGGTATATGCGCCTAAAAGTCCCGCAGTTAAAATTTTAGACCAACTAGCACGAGCAATGGAGAAGTTAACCAATGCCTAGAAGTACCAGCCGTAAAAGCGACAAACCTTACAAAGCACAAGCCAATATCGATATCCTCTTTGGGGATGGACAAGAAAGTCCCACCGACTCGATGAGCGTCAAGCTGGAGGCAATGGTCGTGCCCCAACAACAAATACGCCGTTACTTTGACCCGGAAAAAATGGCCCAACTGACAGCTTCGGTCAAAGAACACGGTATTCTGGAGAACCTGCTGGTCCGTCCCATTCGGAACCGGAACGGGGCCTATGAATTAGTCGCCGGAGAGAGGCGCTATCGAGCAGCGCTAGAAGCAGGTTTGACTGAAGTTCCCGTCACCGTCAAAGAATTAAGCGACTCCCAAGCACTGGCTATTTCCTTAATCGAAAACCTGCAACGGGAAGATTTAAACCCCGTAGAGGAGACAGAAGGGATTTTATTGCTGCTCTCGAGTCGCCTCAAGCTCCCTGTAGAAGAGGTTTCTTCCCTCCTCTATCGAATGCACAATCAGACAACCGGAAAAGTTACCAATAACGTTATTGGTAAGCCCGAAAAATCGGTGTCAGGGATATTTACTGAATTGGGTTTGATGAGTTGGGAGTCTTTTGTCAGCAACCGCCTGCCCCTGCTGAAACTACCAGAAGAAGTCTTAGAAGCCTTGCGAAAAGGTAAAATTGCCTATACCAAAGCGAAAGCGCTCTCCAAGGTAGCTGATGGAGAAGCGAGGAAGAAGTTATTAGACGAGGCCATTAAATCTTCGCTGTCTTTGAGTCAAATTAGAGAGAGAGTGGCAGCTATTGCTCCCAAGGAGGAGAAAGAAGACCTGAGAAGTCGCTTGGATAATACCTACAAGCGGGTGAGGAAGGTTAAGAATTTATGGCAAGACCCTAAGAAGAGAAGAAAATTACAGTCTCTGTTGGCACAATTGGAAAAGCTGATTGAAGCTGAGTAGCTAATTTCATGGAAAAAATTAAGGATTAATTACCTTATTACCGAATGTAAATCGGTAGTTTTCAAATAGCCTGAAGGCTTCCTTATATTGTTTGATAGCTGCAATCTTCTCTCCTGTGCGCAGTAACTCAGCTATCTCTTGCTTTTCGCTAAAGGTTAAGGCTCTCGGCTGAGTGAGGGAAATAACTTGAGATTTGTCCTTCCCAACACTG
>JBFRWF010000231.1:0-50774 GCA_051439465.1 Xenococcaceae cyanobacterium
ATTCAGTAATAAAATCTCGGTGGAGAGGGCACGGCGTTTTGAGGGTTTTGGGTGAGTTACAAATGTTAATGATGCCGTGCCCCTACATTTATCCGGAGGTGAGGGATTACTGAATTGGTGTTCTAGAACACCAATTCAGTAATCTGAGGGTGTTGGGGCACGGCGACATAAATATCTCGATCAGGTGCAGAATGTTAATGATGCCGTGCCCCTACTCTTCCGAATCTTTATTACTGAATCGACGCTCTAGGAGTTAAGCTTGGAGTGTGACTGCTTCCGTTCGTTCTCACTTATGCAATGCATAAGTGACAAAGTGGACAGGACTTATGGGCGATTCAAGACCCTATTGTCCTGATTTTTGATACTTTTAATGAAGCACCACCTGAGTTGGCGGTTTTGCTGGGGGGTGAATTTCTGTCCAACGTTGCTAATACTCCTAATTTGAACATTTATCAGTTAGGGCTTCTGAGGAGGTTGCCGATTTTCTGTGGAACTACACCATGGAACTGAACAACTCCTTTCGCTATGCAGAATTGGATGCCCTGGCGAATGTCTTGTTCGAGCAGGTAGAAGCTAATCGCGTTCCTGTAGGAACTAAGGCAGTTATTTATTACCGGAAAGGTGAGGCAGAGAAGCGAGTCTATCAGTCCTCCCAAGCAAGGCAAACTTTGGGGCTGGCTCTAAGCTGCTTCCGTGAAATAGGGGCACGCCTGGGAGAAGCCAACACCCTTCAGGCCATCGGGGACGTGCTACAGTTTCTAGACCGTCGTGAGGAAGCTTTAGACAACTACCAATCTGCCCTCGGTTTCTACCGTGAAATAGGGGCACGCCTGGGAGAAGCCAACGTCTTGCAGGAGTACGGCAAGTTACAAGATGATTTATCAGAATCGCTGAAATATTTCTCTCAAGCGCAGGAAATCTACGTTCAAATCAAGGATCGATACAGTCAAAGCCGCAATCTCCTGTTTGTTGCCGAGGCTTTAATCGGACTGGAGCGGCACAGCGAGGCAAGGGATACTCTTAATCGTACCGTTGCTTTGGCAGAAGAAATTGGTTTTGAGCCTTTGCGTGACTATGTTCTCGAAGTTCTCGAAAGAATTGCTGACCTGATATCTTGACAATGAAAGAAATGTACAGAAGTGTTGGGAAGCGATCGCCATTAACCTGAATTCAATCTTAGGAACTGGGGATGTGGGTGGTGGTTGGTGTAGGGTGAGCAACAAAACCTTCTACAATGTTGCACGCCCCAGAAGCGAGAGCCAGTCAAGATTACAGCTTGATTTCATAAAATTTGGCTCTCCCCCTGATTTATTAGTAGGATCTGCTTAGCTTCGACTGCTATACAACAAATATTGACAACCCAAGATACATTATGCACAGAAGTAAATTGCAACAATACATTGAAGAGCATAAAAAAAAATATTAATATCCAGCATTATAATCTTCAGTTTGCTCTTAATAGCCACCATCTTGATTTTTCCTCTAAATTATACCAACTTCAGTTGTCAGAGAATTGCAAAAAATAACGTTATTTGTGAACGAAAAGAAAGAATTATATACGGAATAATTAATTACTCTACTCTTAAATTTTCTTTAGAGAGAGTTGAGATAAAAGAAGAGGAAAAGTATATTTGCTTAGATAATGAAGGCGACCCTCATTATACTTATAATATAAACAATTGCCGGGGTTATATGAGCAATCCAATTCAGACTATTTATATTTATAAAACTTATCTTAAGGGAGATAATCACTCATTTTTTATGAAAAAAGAAGCAAGTGAAGCTTATCTTCAATCAGCCAGAGATACTTGGAATTTAGTCAAACAACGACAGCAAACAATTGAAGACTTTATCAATGGATTAGGAGAACCATTTTATGAATATGAAAAACCCGACAATTTATCTTGGACAATCATCATAATTATTGGCATGGCTCTGCTATCTATTTGGTATGTTTAGTTGCGACAGCAACGCCTTGTTGGACTCCAAAGCTGTAGCTTAATTTTTACGCTAGGGAATTGGAGTGGCTGGCAAGATGCTGCCTGGCAATATTGTCCAATAGCTGAGTGCGCACACTAATGCCCACTTGGTAACTCCAGTCATACCACTCTTCCAAGTCAGTATCCCAAGGCATATATTCAAACCACTCAGCCGCGTGGGGATCTCGAAATAAGCCATCCTCACGGGCATCTTCCTCCGCTCTTCCCCTCAGGGTAAAAATTGCCATGCGGGACACCCCAGTCAATTTAAGTTTCTCAATAGTGGGATAATATGGCTGACTTTTCACGGGCTCTTTTTCGATGATCGGTACTTTTCCCCCTTCAAGTATAAAGCTTAAAACTTTTAGTACCTTTGTGCGGTTTGACCCATCAGTCTTGTCTGAGTTTAGTCACCCAGTCAGAATATGGCATTTGTAGCCAATTTGAAAAGGTAACACCTTCCATCACTGGGAAAGGAGGACTCTGAGTAGGGTAGCGATCGTCCTCTGTGAACTTTTGTCAGTCAACCAAGTAAAATACAGCTTTAGCTGATGCTTGTACGACATAATGAGACAAATAACGAATTGGAATCCAGAAAGTGAAAACTCAAACCTGTTGTGCCCAACATCTCAATGATTTCATCAAGATGATATACAAAGAACGTATGTCTTATGATATAATCTTTTCCTGATGGTTCCAACTGGTGCTCAATAATATTTCGTGACTGGTAATACTGGAATCGTTCAATCCCTGTTGTCCCTGTTCTGCTGTTTTTATAATTTCTACTCCCGCTTCTCGGTTTATAGAAGGTATTGAACAGAAAACTACCTGAGGCCTTCAGCATTGAGGGAATAACTGAGATTTGGGGTTTTGTCAGATAATTGAAACATCCTCTGGCAAGGATAAGATCAAATCTCATATGGGTGGCTGTTTCCCAATCAATATTGTCAATCATCCACTCTGGACACCCTTTGATAAAGGGATCGAGTAACCAACAGTTGAGGTGTGCTCGATTAAGATACTTCGTCCCTTCTTTTCCTCCCCCAATGTCCAAGATATTCCCTTCCATTAGATGCTCAATTGATGTCTCTACTCGAGAGTCAAACCGGGAATAATCTAAATATCGATCTGGAAAAACATCCCCATAGCTTTCCCAATTGATGTCAAGAATTTTTTTCTCTGTATTCATGTAACCATTTTTTTACCCCATCTAAGGATCTAAACACTGCATAATATCCGTGATCATCCACATTGAAGACAGTATCAGAAGCCTGTAAGGAGTTGATCAAATTCGTCTCTTCTCTTGTTCCTGAGAAACTGTAGGGATACGTTTTTACTCCTCTTATCTGACGGTGCCCATGAATTACCCAATGAGACTGGGGATAGAAGTTCAAGAGTCTTTCAATGAAGGGCGCGTTCATTGTGGCTTTTTGCGATGCTGTGACTATCAGTGTGTTGTGATCGACCTCAAAGACTTTACAATACCTCTTCTCACCTCGTTTTCCTCGGGTTGTCGTAATAAAACCATTCCCATCCCGAATGGCTACTGTGCCAAACACATATGGTTTTTTTTCAACTCCTATTTCAGCCAGAAGTTCATCCATGTCTTCCTGCCACCTATTCTGATAGGATGAGTGGCGTATTTTTGTCGTATACCACTGGAGATTGATGACTCGTTTGATAAACTCAATATGTTCTTCAAAAGACATTCTTTGAGATGTTCCATCTGGCATCACGGCAATCTTCTCTCTCTTGGCAGTGGCAGGATGGTTACAGAAAATGACATTCGCTCTACTTTGACACAGGGTTTCCCATCCTGCCCGGATGAGTTCACCTTCTGAGCCATCAAACAGTTTGTACCCGAGGAGGGTGCTTCTGGGATAGTGCTGCTTTACCTCGTCAATAATTCGAGGGGCAATGGTAAATGTAATGTCAAACTCTTCCCCTACGCGATAGTTGTGACTCGGAAACTTTCCTTTCCAGGGATTTACAGGAGCGAGATTCGCGACAGCCCCAGCAAGAATATAGGCATCCGCTGATGTGCTGAGAATATAGTTACGATAGTCATACACGTCAGCAATCTCTTTGACTGAGATCTGCTCATATGAGTCTGGATAGTGAAACTTGATCTGTGTACCTTCCCATTTTACGATTTCCAGTTCCAGGTCTTTGTCGAGGGACAGTTCTTCTGCGGTCTTTATCGCAAGCCCTCCTTTGAATTTGTTTGTGATAATTTTGACACTATCTAATTTAGCGGGTATTGGTCCTGCTGACAGAATAACTTTTTTCATGTTCTCTTTTCCTGTTAGTATGGTAAATTTTCTTTTCCTTGGTGCCCAGATAAAGTTTATCAATTGGTGAAGCCTGCCCCAGTCGAGCGCTCGACTGGTTCACTCCGCTTCTTGCCAGCCGGAGCGCTCTGTGGCTGGAGATTTGACAGAAAAGTATTATTCCCGGATTTTTCTCTTTTCAACTCATTTAAAATTAATGGCGCTGCGGAGCGCACTCTTGTTCATGAATCAAATCCGAGCGCTATAGTTGGATTTTATATTATAGTCTAACCTGAACTTTTCTAGAACTTTCATAAGCTAGTTGGAATTTCCCTCAATTTTTAGGTTTTGTTGGCTAGAAAAAAGTCAGAATTTAAATGAGTTTTTCTGTATTTTTTTTTCTGGCTAATGTGCGAATCTAGTTATATGGATTAACTGAAATCTGTTTAAGCAAAAAACAGATTATATCAAGTTGCGCAGAACAGTCATAGGCTACCAACGAGCGGCGGGACACTTTATACAGTAAGCGTTTCAGTCTCTGGGCTCTCGAGCCAATTCTGGTCAGTATTTTGTCCGGGTTTATGTTGGTAGCCTGAAAACTTAACCAATATGAAAATATGAGTCCCGATATTGTCTACAGCGATACTGTAGACAACATTATTCCCCCCGGTGTTGGTGACCGAGGCGATACTGTTGACGATCCTCTTGTCGGTGGTGGTAACCTCGGTGATACTGTCGGCGATCCTCTCCTGGGTGGTGGTGACCGAGGCAATACTGTCGGCGTTGGTGACCTCAGCGATCCTCTCCTGGGTGGTGGTGACCGAGGCAATACTGTCGGCGTTGATGACCTCAGCGATCCTCTCGCCCTTATCTTCCCTCCGCGATGCAAAACGTTTGGGGGAAATGCTCAGGGCGGATCGGGAAGATAGCTATTGAACTCCATCGCATATCCGCAGTTTTTGCAGGACAGCTTCCAAGCCCACTGAGAGGATCGGCGATCGCCTGTCTAAATGGTAAAACACGAGTATTTATGAAGCTCTCCCCACCTGGCTAAACCGAGGTGGGGGTGTCCTATGCTAACTTGAGACTATCCCGAGTCCACAAGTCACATAGACAAGCCCAGCTTCCAGGCTTCCGGCTAGAACGTTTGCTAGACCGGAATTCACGATCCTTTCGGTCAGTGAGCTTAAGAATGCCCCTGGCAGCTATGTTGTAAGCGCCATTGAGATCCGCGTTGATGCGCTTACCTGATGGGAACGTTGCCAGGGCATAGTTTTTGGAATCACGCTTGACGGTGCCGGAACCGTCGTAAGCCAGCTTTGAAGTGTAGGCCGCAACGATATCTATCACCTTGCCGCCAGCTGAGCGCCACTTCATTTCGGTATAGTCGCGGATCTTTGCTTTGAGCCATCCATGAAAGCGTTGGCGTAGGTTAGACCGTTTACGTCCACCCCTGGGTTTCCAGCCTTTCAGGCGCTCAAATACGATAGCTTCAGCGTTATACTCAGCCGCTATCTGCACAATCCGCTTAGAAACGATGTGACCAATCTGGGTATTGATATTCCGACACTTGCGATAGGTGTTGGAGCAGAAACCCTTGTGAAGCTTCCCGCCTTTGCCCATCGTCTTGGATGCCCGCATAGACACGGACTTTAGCCGTTTATCTCGACGGTCTATGTCTCTTCCAGGGTGGATGAATTCACGATGGATTACAGTACCGTCAAAGGTGACGACTGCCACCGTTGCCGTGGTGTTGATGCCCAGATCAACCGCGACGACATTCTTATCCGGTTTCCGCTTTGGTGGCTTGCAATGGAACGGAACCGATAGATGACATGACTTAGGGTTGAGAATGAGTGACGGGGATAACATCTTGTTTCCCCCTATCTCATGACGGTCACCGAACCCAGTGATTTGAACCGTGGTCCACACCCAATCAGAACCCGTGAACACCTTGATCTCAACCGCATCTAAACCCTGCCGTTTGTAGCACTGACCCTTGTATAGAGCTGGATAGCACCCAGCATGAGCGTTTAATCGTGGTGGCTTGGCATCACGACGTTTCCGGTTGCCTGTCTGCCAGTCACGATACCGGGTCATGTAGCTGCTAACCTGACCAATGGCAAAGCTAATAGCAGCCCTGCGGTAATAGCTAGGGAACTTGTGAAAAACCTGGTTGATTTGCGGGTACTTAACGCTAGGACGTTTAGCGGTTGCGTGTATCCATCGCTCAACTGCTGGCGTTTGCTCGTCTGATGAGAGGGTTCCTAGCTCTGGCCAGTGGGTAAAGACAATGCCCACCAAATATCGACAGAAACGACGATAGACCTTAATCGTCTCACTGAACAACATGCGCTGTTCAGCGGTCGGGTTAAGCGTCCACTTGTCGGTTCTGATAATTTTGGTCAGTTTCTTGGTTAGCATGGCTCTATATTAAGTCATAGTGCAAATGATTGACAATGCCTCTACGCTCTTTTGCCCATAGCGTCGCGCTAATTAAGGTGCATATAGTGTTTGTCACCAAATACCACCATCCTGTCATATCGGGAGACATTGAGGAAGATATTAAGGACTTGGCTAAAAGCATCTGTGAAAAGAATGACTGCATTCTTGAGCAAGCCAAGGCAGACTTAGGCACCAACGACCATATCCATCTACTGATAGACCTGGCACCCAAAGTGTCTATATCGAAGCTCTGCAATACGATTAAGACCGTTACCAGCAGGGAGATCCGAAAGCGATACGCCAAAAAGTTAGCGCCTTATTACTGGAAGCCTGTGTTTTGGAAGCGTGGATTTAGCGCTGTGTCGTGTGGCGGTGCCCCGCTATCTGTTCTGAAGCAGTACATAGAGAACCAGGGCTACGATGATTGATTGCTACCGCTCCTTAACCCCCACCTGTGCCGAGGTGGGGGAATGCGTCACTCAATTTGTTCAAACACGCTCTCTAAACCCTAATTTCGTATAATTTTTTTATGATTGAAGCGAGTAGAACTATGATTGATAGCACTGCAACATTAGAAAAACAAACTCAACAGCGAGGTTTTGCTGAAGAAATAGTGGAGTTTTGCCAACAATATCCCATGACTAAACATCCCTATTTTGTCATTATTCAACAGTCACCTCCCAATCTAACTGCTTAATGGTCATATTTTGCTAACTTAAATCAAGTGACTGCCAAGAAGCAGCCAGATTAAAAGCTCCCTACAACAGTCTCTTAAAAACTTATGAGAGCCGAACAGTCAGCACATGAACCACAGCAATTTGAAACTACAAAACAGCAAAATTGGAAACAAAAAAGGAGTCCAGATATCTACGACCCATTCGGGATTTATTGCGCAGTTCAAAAAGCCACGACCAGACCGGTTTGGTGGCGTTCAGTAGGAGCCAAACTTATTGATTGGGTTGTGTTTTTAGTGGCGTTTTTACCTCTACCACTTATATTTTTATCAAGTATCTTACTCTTCATTTCGTCGCTCCCGATTTGGATGAGATGCATGGCATCGGCATTCTTACTGTGGACTGGACTATTTCTAATTCACCAATTTCGACTGTTTGAGATCAAGAAGAGTGTATCCATGAGACCTACATCTAAGTGTCCAGGTAGCCGTGGGTCGGTTATAGTTGTCGGTGCAGGTCCGGTTGGGCTAGCAGTGGTCAAAGAATGTCTTGCTGAAGGTCTTGATGTCCAGTGCTTTGAACAAAAGGATGGAGTAGGCGGTTTGTTTCGTACCTATGGCAGGAACTTCTTTAACTCCTGTCCGACAGTGCGACTAACTTCATCCCCATGGATAACAGCTTACTCCGACTTCCCACCGAATAGTTCTTCGTCGAGACATCAGACGGCACAGGAGTACCTAGATTATCTGGAGAGTTATGTCGAGCACTTTGGATTCAGTGATTGCTTAAATTTTCGTAAGAGAGTGATCAATGCCGAACCAGACGAAAAGAACGGTTGGTGCCTAACCATTATGGATTGTGATTCAGGCAAAATAGAACATCATCGGTGCGATCGCCTTGCTATTTGTGTGGGAACCCATCATAATCCCAACTCCATTGACCTGCCTGGTCTTGATACCTTCACTGGGGAAGTATTTCACTCGTCTAAATGTAATAGTCCATCTGATTTTAAGGGTAAATCTGTCGTTATTATTGGTGGTGGAGAGTCTGGTGTTGATATTGCCAACCAAATTGCGGATGCTGGGGGTAAGACCTACTTGAGCATTCAGAGGGGCAAGTTAATTATCCCCCGCATCAATCCTCTCACCAACATGGCCAATGACTACGATACGAGCCGAATCCGAAACGCCCCACCTATTGTGTTACGGAACTGGTTGATGACCTTTAAGCGTCGTCTTTGCTTCCATAAAGGAGAACACACGCCCGAATCTGCTTTACGAGCCCAACTTCTCGAACAGTCAAATGCTGGACCGATATCTCAGATAGCAACCAAATCTGATGACTTTATCCATGCTTTAATCGAAGGAAAACTTGAGCTACGGAAGAAGGTGGTTAAATTCGAGAAGAATGACGTGATTTTCGAAGATGGAATTCGTCATCGTGCCGACGTAGTCATCATCGCCTATGGCTATAGTCCTTCGTTCCCGTTTCTCAAGCGTCCTGAAAGCTTGCAAGCTTGCCACCCTGGCAATCTATACCTGAACATGTTTCATCCTGAAATCGGTGACTCCCTCGCGTTCTGCGGGTTCATTCGTCCCACTATTGGCGCTATTCCACCTACGGGAGAGCTACAAGCTCGCTTATTTGCTCAAGTGGCGGCTGGAAAATGCGTGCTTCTGGAGCCGGAGGTCATGGCACAAGACATCTTTCGGTCTCAAAAGGAGAATGCGGATAGCTTTCCGCTTCAGTCTCAGCCCAATGTGGTGATAAACTGGATTCCCTATATGGACAAAGTAGCGAGCTTGATCGGCTGCCGTCCTAACTCTTTACGTTTATTGACCCAGCCTCGACTTCTATGGAAATTGTGCTCTGGTCCTGTTTCAGGGGCGCACTATCGTTTGCATGGGCCTGGTGCTTCTCAGGCATCATTGGAAACTGTGATGAAACTTCCTCGGGGGCATCAAATGAATGAGATATTCACCTATATTGGGCTTTACTTCTGGATATGGCCTATCACAACTATACTCTCAAAAGCTAAATGGCGTTCGTCAAACACTCTTATTTAGCGGATGACGTTCTTGACTCCCTATTAATTAGGAGCAGAGAAATGAAAAGTTTAGTGAGGACGGCTCTTATTCCCTTCGTATTGGGGCTACCCATGCTCATCTTTGGTGTGAAAGAGCTCTATCAAGTAAACAGATTTGTGAAAAGGGGCGCTCACGTCGATGGTATCATTGTTGAAATGAAAAAAGGACCCAGCATACTTAGCAAATACCACCCGCGTGTCCGTTTTCAAACCCTAGAGGGAAAAACCATTGAGTTCACACCCGGCAATGGCAGCAACCCGCCCATGTATGAAGTGAATGACCACGTTCCGGTAGTTTACAATCGTGACGACCCCAACTATGCGGTGATTAATTCATTTATCGAGATTTGGTTGGGTCCAGTCATATATGCTGGTCTTGGCCTGCTTTTACTCGTTTATTCCAGTTTTCAATGGGTGAAATCCATCAACAGAAATGCCTAACTGTGGCGATCGCCCGATCTCGGAGTCTCCTCTAGACAGAGCCCCCTGAACAGTTACTTTTCAACAACGTTTGAAAGGTTTAGTTGGCTCATAATGTTTAAGGGTGCTGACGGGGTGACAATTGGCTCATTGGGAGTGGCGAAAACTCTCTGTAATTCTGAGCTCATCAATGTTCCAGAAAGCTCCGACTCTGGCAGAGAATTTGACGTTCTCGACGTGATCGCGCACTGCCTGAAACGAGAGTGGATTCACTAGGAAAAATACAGGCAACTGCTCAGCGACAATTTGTTGAAATCTGCCATAAATCTCCCTGCGCTTGCCCTCATCTAGTTCTTTAACTCCAGCGATGAAAAGACTGTCAATCTCTCGCTCCCAGTCAGAAACTTGCCAACCCTCAATTGAGGATTCTCCTGGTTGAGGGCCTTGGTTGAATTGATGAAACGAGCCTCCGCTGTACCAGAACAGGAAGAGAAGGTTAGGTTCAATATCTGCACCCGTCACGTCAAATGCACCTACATAACAATCCCAATCTCGACTGCGGAGCAGCTTTTTGAGCACCAGGTTGAAACTGAGTACCTGTAAGTCTGCTTTGATGCCAATCTGGTCTGACCACTTTAGTCCTGAGCGCAAGGTGAAGGTAATCCGCCGCCGTGAGGGGGAAATTTCCCAAGACTCAGCCAGTGCTGGCTCTAACTCGGCAGTGATGCCATTTTCAGTGACCAATCCTTCGTAGATGAAGGGAAAAACACTGTAGGGAGATTGAGATAGGGGATAGTTAAAGGTGGTAGGATTACTGGGAGTAACTAAAACTAATTGAGATACCTGAGCCGTTTTGGTTTTAAACTGGGTAGGGCTGCAACCGCCTGTAAGAGTCAACAGACAAGACAACGTCAGGGCAACTGATATGCGCAGAGGTCGAAAAACAGCAAGCCAATAACGAAGCCAAACAACTGTCATGTGATTTTCCTTAGAGTTAAGTCTGGGTTCCAAGCTGCCCAAATTTCTTCAATCCATTCTTGTTGGTACTCTCTGAGGGGATATCTGGCATAGATGTGATTCATCGGTCAAAGGATTTTAGATTGAGTGATTTTAGATTTTAGATTGACTCCATTGCTCTGCGGGGAGGATCTGCTCCGCAGCAACGGAGTTACTCTGCGCAACAGCGACGTAGTCTAGTTTATCCAGTGTCCAATTACTACGGAAAGTCCAGGATGCTCTCAATCAGATGAGTTTGGTGGGCAAAGTCAATCTCATAACTTTATTAGCCATAACTATAATCCATTTGGCCCACCCTACAAGGAGAATTTAAAATATTAATCACTCAGATCATCCATGTATTTCATCGGTGTAAGCTTTTTCAAGTTTGAGTAGAATCTTGGGCTTCAGCTCTTCAAAATCCTCCTTTAACTTTGTTTTACTATCTTGTGGCTGACTAGACACTTTCAAAACCTGGCTTAGCTCAGCCCATTTTTTCAAGTTAGTGCGCTGTTTAAGACCAACTTTTGCAGTCATGACATGCTGACACTGCTGAGGTTTATTCAGTGCAAAGAACAAGATTCGGTAAGATTCTGATTCTCCCAAGATGCGAGCAACTCGCTGACCAATATCTGTCTTGAGATCGAGATAGCAACGCAGCCAGCGGGGACCATGTTCGCGGTTGTAGAGAACGGTAATCCACAGCACCATTGGATGAGGATAGCTCAGAAACAGAAACTGGTTGTAGCGGATGCTAGACATGCGGTTGAGAATATCCAGATAATCTAGCATCACCCAAAGACTGGCAACGACTCCTTCTGGTGTTCTAATCAAACTAGGAAAGACAATTTTCTGTTGGGGTTTATCCTTTGGCCAGGAACTTTGAAGACAGATTTTATCCACAGAGGGGACAGAGGTGTTTGCAGTGTCTTGAGCAAAATTTTTTAAGGTCTGAACCCCAGTTCGATTGTTGCTGTTTTGTTCTAGACTTTCTAAGACTTGCAAAATTTCCCCAATGTTTTGGGGGCGATCGCTTGGCGCTTTGGCAAGACACTTTCTGATTAGCTTTACTAGGTTTTGGGGCAAGTTTAGCTTGGGGTCAAAGGCTTTAGGTTCAAACTCGTGATGGGCTTTATACCAGCCTCCAAAGGATAAAGTCTCTGGAACCAAAGGCATTTCCTTGGCAAGCATCTCGTACATCATCACCCCCAAACTGTAAATATCAGAGCGGTTGTCGAGTTTCTTGCCTTCCATTTGTTCCGGCGAAGAATAGGCGAGGGTGCCCATAAAGGCGGTAGATTTAGAGTCACGAGATTGGAGCAGCTCGGCAATGCCAAAATCAAGAATTTTGACCAACTCACCCAAACTGGAGTCTTCAATGACGAAAATATTGCTGGGTTTGATATCCCGATGAATAATCGGGCAGAGTTCGCCTTTATAGATAATGCCTTTATAAGCGCACTCCATACCCAAACAGATTTGGCGAGTCAGAGTTAAAAATCGGGGTAAGGACAGGGGGTGGAACTGGATAATTTCGCTGAGATTTGCTCCTTGGAGAAATTCCATCACGTAGAAGGGGATTTCATTCTCGTCTACTCCGTAATCTCTGACTCTGACAATGTGAATACTTTTTTCCGCTAAAAGTGCGCTGATTGTTGCCTCTCGTTCAAACCGTTCGCGCATTTCCTGGTTCAGCAGCGCCTGTGAGAGAATTTTGACAGCCACAGTCACGCCACCGAGCAATGTATCTTCAGCACGATAAACCCCACCCGCAGTCCCCGTGCCAATTAACTCCACGAGTTGATAGCGGTTAGCCAGTAAGCGGTCATTGTTGAGATCTGTTGTCATGATCGGTGAGCATCAGTTGATTTAGGATTTTGGCTCGTTCCCAGGCTCCATGGGATTGTGGATTTTGGATTATCCATATATACAGTTATAATGGCTCTGGCGATATTTCAGGTACGTCTAGTATGAAGACTGAGATACTGAATTTATGTTCTAGCATAGTTGATTCCACGATATTCTAGTTAATATAAGGCTTTTACCCATAGGGCGATGCAATTCCACATCCACTTTCCTTTCTTCCCCATACCCCTTAACCGACAGGAAAGAAATCCAAAATCCAATATTAACCGATGGCAACCCTTGGTTTGTGTCATTTTCCTAAGTGTGTGTTTGCTACTGTCAAGCGGTTGTCAGCCTAATACTCAGGGTGTCACTAAAGTAACCCTTTGGCACGGCATCAATCCCCCTGAAAATCGGGATATCTTTAACGAATTAGTAGACAAATTTAATCAGACTCATGACGATGTCCAGGTGGAAGCACTCTATATCGGTCAACCTGACGAACAGCTGCCGAAAATTATCGCCTCAGTGGTGGGAGATCAACCACCGGATTTGCTGTGGTTTGTGGCTCAACTTACGGGTCAGTTGGTAGAATTGGATGCCATTCGCCCCCTGGAAGATTGGTTAGATCAATCACCTTTAAAATCAGAAATTGACCCAGCCATGTTTGAGTCAATGGAACTCAATGGTCATATTTGGTCAGTTCCTTTTGCTACTAACAATGCAGCAATGTTTTACCGTCCAAGTTTATTTGAAAAAGCAGGGATTACCAAATTACCGGAAACCTGGGATGAGTTACGCGACGTTGCTAAACAGCTAACTCAAGATTTGGATGGAGATGGCCGTACTGACCAATACGGACTATTATTATCTCTGGGGACAGGGGAATGGACAGTGTTTGCCTGGTTGCCTTTTATCTTCAGTGCTGGTGGTGAACTTTTGCAAGGAAATCAGCCCAATTTAGTAAATCCTGGAACAGTCAAAGCCTTACAATTTGGTGCGGATTTAGTTAATGATGGTGTCGCCATGCTGTCTGCACCGGAAAGGGGTTATGAACTGGATAATTTCCTCTCCGGTAAAGCGGCTATGCAAGTTACCGGACCTTGGACATTGGCACAGTTGCGGCAGACAGATGTTGATTATGATGTGTTGGCGATTCCCGCTCTAGAAAAACGAGCAGCAGTGGTAGGGGGAGAGAATTTGTTTGTCTTTAAGACAACTCCGGAAAAAGAACGTGCTTCCCTGGAATTTTTAGAATATGTTCTGAGTGAAGAATTTCAAACTGCTTGGGCCTTAAAAACTGGTTATTTGCCAATCAATTTGAAAGCGCAACAGAGTAAAGAATATCAGGATTTTGTGCAGGAGAATCCGGTATTAGAAGTGTTTTTGCAACAAATGGAATGGGCGCGATCGCGTCCGATTATCTCCGGCTATACCCGCTTATCTGAAAATTTGGGACGAGCCATTGAAGCATCTCTACTGGGTGAAAAAAGCCCCCAAGAAGCTTTAGAAGAATCTCAGCAACGTCTGGAGCAAGTTATTGTTGATTAATTATAAAATTAACCCTTTGCAGCGACCACTACAACTCCAACCAGGAGATTTGTTGCGGGTAGTTGCCTCTAGTGGCGCTTTGCGGGGATTGGAAGCATTTGAGAAAGGGGTGGAGATTTGGCGATCGCAGGGCTACCGAGTCGAACTAGGAAGTAACTGGAATGCCCGTTGCGGCTACCTTGCTGGCACCGATACCCAACGCCGCCAAGCCCTAGCCCAAGGGTGGGAAGATCCCGAATGCAAAGCCATTCTCTGCCTCAGAGGCGGTTATGGCAGTGCTAGACTGCTGGAAGATTGGAGATGGGGAAGTGGGGGAAATCGCCGAATTATGAATCCTAAATGGATAATTGGCTTTTCTGATGTTACTGGTTTGCTCTGGAGTCTGGCAAAAGTAGGTATCTCCGGCATCCACGGACCTCTCTTAACCACCATAGCTGCTGAACCAGATTGGTCAATCCAACGGCTATTTGACTGCTTGGAAGGTCGTTCCCTGGCACCCCTAACTGGTAAAGGCTGGGGAGGTGGCAAGACAAGTGGTATTCTGCTCCCTGCTAATCTTACTGTTGCTACCCATCTATTAGGGACATCGATTCAGCCTCCACTTGATGGCGTTATTCTTGCCCTAGAAGAGGTTACAGAGGTTCCCTACCGTATCGATCGAATGCTAACCCAATGGCGCATGATGGGAGCCTTTCAGGGAGTGCGAGGGATTGCTTTAGGGCGTTTTAGTCGCTGCGATGCACCCCAAGGGATTTCTAGTTGGAGTGTAGAAGAAGTATTGCGCGATCGCTTGAGCGATCTGGGTATTCCCATTGTCTCTGACCTCCCTTTCGGTCACGATGGAGCAAATGCTGCCCTACCCGTGGGACAAATGGTACAGCTAGATGGCGATCGGGGAATTCTGAATTCTGAATTCTGAAAAAAACTATTCTTTGTTTAAAATGAAAGCGAGGCTGAAACGAAGGCAGATTTGCTGCTGTTCTCCCCAGCGCTCAGAAAGCAGGAATTCAGGTAGTAGATGATGCTCGCCTTCGAAACCTTCTTCTTGGTAAATTCTTCTTCAGGTTTGAAGATTAGAAAAATCTTTGGTGACTTTTTAACTCTGGTTATCTCGATTTTCTTGTTCCTGTTAATCGGTAGCTTGATTCCCAGAAAATGGGGGAATGATTTCCAGGAAATTTGTGAATGCCAAATCTGTGTTTCTAACAGCGGATTTCATACCGACCTTCTGGTTCCCGTCCAAAATCAAATCTTTGATTGGCAGAACTATCTCTCGGAGAAAGATATCCCCCCAGATGTGTCCGTTCCTTACAGGTACGTGGGTTTTGGCAGGGGAGATCGCACCTTTTATATGGAACCTCCTCCCCGGCTCTCGCGAAAACTTTCTACTGGTTTCAAAGCGCTATTTCTCCCTACTCCCTCTGTTATCCGGGTGCAAGGACATCGAAAAATCCCCCAAAATATTGAAGTTAAATGTTTTGGAGTCAGTCGGATTGGCTATTTAAAGTTAATCGAATTCATCAAGGCTTCTTTTCAATTGGATAATCAGGGGAGAAAAATACTTATTGGCTATGATCGCCATTTTCAAGCTAGCTTTTATGGGGCAAAAGGCAGTTACTCGCTCTTGAGAAATAGTAACTCTTGGACAGCAGAAGGCCTCAGAAGTGCCAATGTTAATACACCGCTCTGGACAGGATTCTCCTGGGCCATCATGTTCCATTTGAACAGGAGTTGTGAACTTGACCCTGTCAAGGTTTGAGCTTTGACAGAGGATTGATGAGCCAAGAGGTGGAGCCAGGATTGGTGTTACTGACAACTCATAGAATGATAAGCTAACAAATGCGCTGAAATTTCTATAGGAGTTTATATGGCTGGGTCAACTGAGGTCCCTTATCTTTTACGAGCTGCTCGCGGTGAAGTGTTAGAGCGTCCCCCTGTATGGATGATGCGACAGGCGGGTCGCTATATGAAAGTTTATCGGGATTTACGGGAAAAGTATCCCAGTTTTCGCGATCGCTCTGAAAATCCCGACCTTGCCATTGAAATCTCTTTGCAACCTTGGAGAGCATTCCAGCCGGATGGGGTGATTATGTTCTCGGATATTTTGACTCCACTGCCAGGGATAGGCATTTCCTTTGATATTGTGGAAAGCAAGGGACCGATCATCGACCCCCCCATCCGCAGCCAGGAGCAAATTGACAAGCTACATCCCTTAGAACCGGAAGAATCCCTGCCCTTTATCAAAACTATCCTGCAATCTCTACGTCAGGAAGTGGGGAATAAGTCCACAGTATTGGGTTTTGTGGGTGCGCCTTGGACACTTGCGGCTTATGCTGTTGAAGGCAAAAGCTCGAAGAATTACGCCATTATAAAGAGGATGGCGTTCTCAGAACCAGCGATGCTGCACAAGTTTTTGAGTAAACTAGCTGATGCGATCGCTGTCTATATTCGCTACCAGATTGACTGCGGTGCTCAAGTAGTGCAGATGTTCGACTCTTGGGCGGGTGAACTCAGTCCCCAAGATTACGAAGTCTTTGCTTTACCCTATCATCAGCAAGTGGTAAGGCAAGTGAAAGAAACTCATCCGGATACTCCCCTGATTCTTTATATCAGCGGCAGTGCTGGGGTCCTGGAACGAATGGGTCAGTCTGGGGTTGATATAATTAGTGTGGACTGGACTGTAGATATGGCTGAGGCAAGGCAAAGGTTGGGAAAGGAGATGAAAGTACAGGGGAATATTGACCCTGGCGTGTTGTTTGGCTCAAAGGATTTTATCCGCGATCGCATTCTCGATACGATTCGCAAAGCAGGTAATCAGGGTCACATCCTTAACCTTGGTCACGGTGTCTTAGTTGGAACTCCAGAAGAAAACGTGCAGTTCTTCTTTGAAACTGCCAAGCAAGCCGACCAATTACTAGCAGTTCATGCCTAATCGACCATCCCTAGTAAATCCAAAATCGAATGTCCCCCAAGCGGATTTTTGTTACAGGTGCGAGTGGCTGTATTGGTCACTATCTTGCTGAAGCTTTGATTCAGGAAACTGAACATGAGCTATTCCTGCTAGTGAGAAATCCAGATAAGCTCAAATTCGACTGCCAAGCTCGTTCTGGTGTTAATATCTTGCAGGCTGATTTGCGCGAGATTGAACAATTCAGTAATTTGCTCAGAACCATCGATGTTGCTATTCTAGCAGCGACCACTTGGGGGGGATCGGCGGAGTCATTTGATATCAATGTTGTCAAAACAATTCGCTTGATGAACCTGCTCGATCCAGAAGTTTGTGAGCAGGTGATTTATTTTTCCACTGCTAGTATTCTCGATCGCAATAACAAATTACTCAAGCAAGCTGGGCAAATAGGAACGGACTATATCCGTACCAAATATGAATGTTTTTCTGAGTTACCCAAACTGGCGATCGCTCCTAAAATTACCACCGTATTTCCTACCTTAGTATTCGGAGGAGATGGGAATAAACCCTACTCCCATCTTTCCTCCGGTTTGCCAGATGTAGTTAAATGGATTAATCTGGCACGCTGGTTCAAAGCTGATGGCAGTTTTCATTTTATCCACGCACGGGATATTGCTCAGATAGTAAGATATCTGGTGGATCATCCTCCTAACTCCTCATCCAGGAAACAATCTCAGGTCATCTCTACCTGCCAATTTGTCTTAGGTAATTCCCGTCTGACGGTAAATCAAGCAGTGGAAGAAATCTGTGCTTACCTAGGTAAGAGAATTTATTTTCGTCTACCCTTATCTATTTGGTTGGCAAATTTCTTTATCAAGGTCTTTCGCATTCAAATGGCTGCTTGGGATCGGTTCTGTCTGGATTATCGTCATTTTACCTATCAAAATTCAGTTAATCCCGCGACCTTTGGTTTAACACCTTACTGTGCTAATTTGACGGAGCTTCTGAAAATTAGTGGAATTCCTAGAGGGTATCTATAAAGAAAACAGGCTCTCCCGACATCATGTTTGACCTTCTGATCAATGACAAATAAAACTATTGAGTCTCCTACCTCCACTCTTTATGAACAGGACTATTATCTCTGGCTGGAAAAAACTGCCAGTCTTCTAAGGGATGGACGACTTCGCGAGCTAGATATCCCTAATTTAATAGAAGAAATTTCTGACATGGGAAGGAGTGAGAAACGGGCGGTTGAAAGCAACTTGGTTGTTGTCCTCATGCACTTGCTAAAGTACAAATATCAGCCCCAAAAGCGCTCTAATGGCTGGCTTTCAAGCATCTTTGAACATCGACGGAGATTAAGAAAATCTTTTAACGATAGCCCCAGTTTAAAGCGCTATTTCACTTCAGTTTTTGATGAGTGCTACCAAGATGCTCGAAAAATAGCTTCCCTTGAGACTGGGTTACCGCTTGATGCTTTCCCGTCTGAATCACCTTTCACCCCAGAAGAAGCCTTCAACCCCGACTACTTGCCAGAAGAATAAATCTTTTATTTTCTTATGCCCTATCGAGCATTCATCAAAACCTGAGAGAGCGTGTTTGAAAAGTCTAAAGTAAGATACAAAATTATGGGAAGATCCCCCTAAATCCCCCTTCAAAAGGGGGACTTTGAGCTAACTCCCCCCTTTTTCAAGCTATCCTTTACCCACAACGACTGAAACTGTTTCCTAGAGAGGCTTCTAGCCTTCTAATTTTTGGTTTATTTTCGGCGCTCCGACTCTCTTTTTAGGAATCGCCCCGAATTTATTCCAACCGAACCCCTATCTTTGGGTAAATTTACTCTACATCACCCTCTCTCCCCCTCTCCCCCTCTCCCCCTCTCCACAAGGGTTTCAAGACTTATGGGTAAGGGATAGCTTTTTCAAGGGGGGCTGGGGGGGATCAAACAATATTTAAACATTCCCTCTGAGAGGGTGTTTGAAAAGTTGATCGTAGGGTGGGTTAGGCGCGGCTCCTCTGGAGTTGAGAACAAGTAACTGGTAGATTCGGTGCGCCGTAACCCACCACTTTTGATGTTTTGTTCGGCTATCCACTTAAGCCGGGACAGTAATTAAAAGGGAACAGGCTGACGGGGTGACAACCCCGTCAGTGTAACAACACTTCCCACATTCGGAAGCATAGTTCACCAGAGACTTAACCTCTTTCCCCCATCTTCCGAAGAGGTAATGAAAACGTCCATTCTCGTTACCTTACCTCACACTACCACCTCCGGGAGCTCCCGAGAGCTGGGGAGATGGGGGCGATGGGGAAGATGAGATAAGTTACTCGGCTCCGCTAACTAACGGCAAATTCGGTTAAACTGCGTTTATAGGGAGCCTGAAAACCTAAGACAATATCTTGTTTGGGAACGCCAGCAGCCATCAATTGATTAGCGATTCCGATTTCTGTTCCGTCTCTTTGAATCCAAATTTTCTCATCTTTTAAGTCAACATGAATGATGACTCCATATATTCTTTTTTGTTCTTTCCAGCCTATATTTAAGACTTGGTAGTGATGATGTTCTTTGTCAAAGAGTAGTTGAATTTCTGTTCCATTTCCCCCGTCATTGGCTGAATGTTGGGTTAGAATATCTTGGATGAGTTGAGCGTAATCTATTCTTTCCATAATATTACCTCTTGTTTGATTGAATCAAAAATTAAGAGTTTAATTTGGTATTCGGCGACAGAATCTTGAATAAATTGACGAGAAAAAAAATCTTCATAAGTATCTTGAGGAATAGCTAGGTAAAGAATCCTTTTGGGATCTTCCTGTTTTAAGGCTAACCGATAATTGAGAATTTGCCCTAAGGCGAGATGAAATTCTGCAACTTCTGATGCCCCCAAGAAAGATTTTATTTCTCTGGCGATTTTTTGACCTGCTTTTTCGGCGGCGATTAATCTTTCTGCGCCTAAATCAATGTAAAATTCTACGTCATTTACTTTAAGATAAAGGGGGTCATTGGTGATTTTCCATCCGTCTTTTTCAAGGGCGATCCTAACGGATTGATGAAATATATCTTTGGCTGACATAGAATCTAATTATTAAATAAGCCGTTGTAGTCGGTGTCGAGAAACCAGGCGGGGACGTTATTATCTGCTTCTTAAACTGCCTCGTTTTAGCTGGGATGCCATCCGGCTGGGATGACCTCGAAATTCCAGACATCTTTAAACACATACATTCGCTCGATAATTTCCTCCGGCGAGAGAATTCCCTTATCCCCTTCTTTCCAATCTTTTCTCTCCAGGGTTCCCAGCACCAAATAGTTATTGCCAATCACTTGGGGGTTGACTTGTCTCAAGCCAACGGCCATCAAAGATTCAATTTCTGACTTTTTTGCAATAATCAGGTCGCAGTTGGGACAATATTTGCACTGCTTATTGAGCAAGAAAAGCTGTTTGGGTTCAATGTGAATCACCAAAGGGATTTTCCTTACTTTGGTCTTGACTTCACATTTAGGGCATTTGGTAAAGGCACAATCTTGATAGGGATTGGGAAAGAAATAATGCCGTTTCTGACGCTTCTTTTGTTTAACCTTGCTTGAACTTTTTTGAGTCATCTTACCAGCCTGTCGGCAGACAGGTCTTCTCAATTAATCCCCTCTCTAGAATACTATGCTTTACCCATCCAGACTCTCCGCTCCTAGGGTGTTGATTTTGTTTTTGTGTCCCATTAGGAGACAATTGGGCGGGGTTATTAACAACTTCAGCAGCACGGCTGAAGGAGGTTTGCGATCGCTTGGAAAAATTGAGAAAGTGCAACCTATATCCATTCGAGGTTGAAATGCTGAATCTGTTAGACCGAGTTGTAGTTTTTACCCCAGTTGAATTAGCTAAACTGGTAGGGTCAGTGTGCGGAGCTGTCACAGTACCTTGTTGATTGAACTTCTAAAATGGCATCGCAGTGTCATTTTACTCATTTTACTGAAGCTTAGCTTGAATTAGGGGCGATCGCAACCATGAAAAACGGAATAAGAGCTAAGTTAAAGGCGATATGGCGTTGGCCTTGGCCTTGGAAACTAGCTGTAGTCTTAGCTGGCTTTTCGCTCATGTTAATGGTATTCTCTTTGGGCTTATCTATTATATCTGTTGTCGAGCTAGGATACATCGTATCAGAATATCTATTTTCCTATATCTCAGTGTTATCTTTACCAGTTAATCCCTTGTTGGAACGGCTTGGAGTAAAAATTTACATTTGTGGAGGAGAAGGACTGGCGTTTGTTTGTTTGCCAAGTTTTAGCGGATTTTTCATCAGTCTTATAATTTACCTTGTGGGGCTGTATCTATTAGGTTTAGCGTGGAAACGCTTTGTCCTTAATCGCTAATTTTAAAGCGATCAGCATTCAGCATTCAGCTACCAGTATGAGTTTATTATTGATATATATATCAAGAACGCCCTGAATGCACTATTGGCCAAAGTGCGTTGACAAGCATATTAGTAAAAAGCTCTGGCTCATCAGCCGGGTGAATTCCATCCAGTTGAGCTAACCATTTTTTTATTCCATTTTCTAGTTGCTGCTTAAATCTGATGGGGGAATTGTCTCTAATTTGCACAAAAATCACAATAATATTGCTATCTATTTCTTGAATATGTTGACGAATTTGAGTAAGTGATGATGGTGCCACTGGTGTTTGTTTATGCTCACGCCAATAAGCAAACCAGTATTCCTGAATTTGCTTAGAAATATCCATCAATATCTGGGAGTAAAGTTGCACATCCGTAACCGGAAGACCATTGGATTTGGCCTCTACACCAGTCTTTTTAAGGACCTTTAGCTCCTGTGTAGAAACATAGGAAGACTGCTGTTGCAGATACTTATAAGCTGCCACATTCTTCATTAGCTGTTCTCGCTGATAAATCAGACAGAATAGTTGGGAGGTGGTAGTTGTTTGTGAGTCACAGATTTCTGCTGGATTAGCTAGTGTATTTGCACCACAAGCTGTCACTAAAAACACCAGCATCAAAATGATAGACAAATACTTACTCATTTTTCCTTGTAACAGTAGTATTAAATTATTCTGTTTCTGACAAAATTAATTAAGCCTTAGTCACTGATTATTGGTTGCTATCACTGAAAAACCTGGTAACTGGTAACTGGTAACTGGTAACTGTTAATAGAACTGACCATCAACGAGCATTAAACACCCTCAGATATATTCATGCTAACCCTCGAAGCGCAAATATTCAATCTGGGTTTTTCTATGATTTCTCTAACTATGGGATGCACGATAGGCTAACCAATGATGGACTAACTGAATGGCATCCTGCATTTTTGTCTTTGGGAAAAACCCTTGATGAATGTGCTAGAAAGTATCGAGGCTTTTGCCAGAAGTACAAGCCTAAACCAAAACCTGAAAAACGCTACTACTGGGGAGATAAATTTTTACCAAAGGTATTGAAGAAGAAGAATAAAACTTCACCTGGTCAGATGAAATTACCTTGGGCTACTTGGGAAGTAGTTGATTCAGAAGTTCGGGAGGTGGCCGAGAAATTTGTTAATGCGAATTGCTACGACCCAAAAGTGGCAATGTTGCTTTTTGATGACTCTTGAAAGCCTTAGTGAGGTGTTGCTGGCGCTGACTTCACGTAAAATCGAAAGTGCCAGGTATCGGATTGAGGAAATGCCTATGTTTTCGTTATAAACGGCTTGAAAATTAAGACTTGACAATTGCCTGAAGTTACTCTATGCTACAGGTTACAAGTCTGTGCGCGAGAGAAGAGATACTCCCACTACTCCCCCACCCTCCCCCACCACCACAATTATACCCCTTAGAGCGACGAGCGGGAGGTGTCCCACCATGGCTTTTAGGTTAAAGGTTAGGTCAGAGTATTTCACCCAGTTTTCTCCTTTTCTCCATCCCACGCGCTCGCTAAAAGTATACCAGATTTTTTTGTCATATTCTCTGGTTCCTCCCAGACTTTGATAAATATCCTTCTGGACACTGAAGCCGAAAAGGGAGCCACTGAAATTTTTCCACAACTGGTCAAGGATGCGCAAGTCTTCACAGGGGAATTTTTCAATGTCTTCTATGTCTAGGTAGCCTTGCTCTTTTTTCCCGGCTACTTCCAGCATTACTTTTGCCGTTTCTTCGTCAGCATTCCGCCAACGTCCGTTAGCCAGGTAGTTGAGCAAAGCTCTGTAGCGGTTAGGCAATTGCACCCGCACACAAAGCAGGGCGTTTCCCAGTCGGTCAGGTGAGGGAGTCTTTCGAATGAGACCGCCGCCTGTAGAGACTTTTTGCAACTCCTCGGTAGTGGGCAAGCGATAGGCGTAAACCGCGTCTTCTGATTGTAAGGAAGCCTGGGTTGCCAGCCAAGCACAGAACCAGCGGGCATCTTTCGGGCTAATTTCCGTGACGGGTTGATTTTCCTGCTCTGGGGAAATTTGTCGAATTTCTGCGGTGGAGTGAAACTGCCCTATCTCCTGAGCTTCTAAAAATAATTGGTACTCCCCCCAAGTAATCGGTGAGGAAATGGCAGTTTTGTCATCAATTAGAGTTAAATTACAAAAACGTTGCTCTAATCTGACTGAGGCGCTGCTATCTAGGTGAGCCTCTTCCACCACCTGGTTGAGTCGCTCAACCATCTTGGGGCTTACTTGGAGCCCTTCGTTTTTACAGCGATTTGCCAATTTCAGATTTTCAGCGGTCGGATTGTCCAGAATAGCGGCAATTAGGGGGTCTGCATTGCCAAGAGCCGCATAAAAGCAAATTACCTCCTGCCATCGGTCATTATTGAGCTTTTGCAGGAGTATCTCTAGTCCCTCTTGTCCCATTTCCTTGAGGTGCAGCGCGGCAAAATATTCCTGAAAGGTTTGGTGGGTAAATTCATACTGACCGAGTTCTTTTTCCAGTAATAATCCCGCCGTTTCTAGCATTTCCAAGAAGAAATCGGCGGAAGTTAGAGAACTTTCCTTACAGCATCGGGTTAAGGTTTCGCCAATCCATTCTGAGCCCTGTTCTCGGCTAAATTGAGTGATTTCTGCTTCCATCAAGTGCCACGCCAGCACTTGCAGAACTCGTTTATTCTGGGTGGCGGTTAGGGTTAGCTTTCGGGTTTGAGCAAAGGGGCGAGTGCCGAGTAGCAGTTTGCAAATCTCTTCATAAAGTTCCACCCGGCGCTTGGGAAGCTCGATATTAGCATTGTGAGTCGCAGCAATCATGGTGATGAGAAGGGGATTGCGAGCCAAATCGTTGAGAGATGCCTGGGAAAACATTTGAGCGGTTAGATTTTTAGCACTTTTCGCCGCTTCTGAGTCACTTCTAATTCTGGCTTGTTCTTCTGATAAGCGATCTGGTTCCCAGTTGTGTTGACTCGTTTGCCACAGGCGTTCCCATTTCTGTGTCCAAACGTAGGTGCGATACCATTGGTTAATAAAATCTTCCTTTTGGTCGTTGGTAAAGTCCAGTACCCGCAGCTTGCTATCGATTTGAATGGGATAGCTGGGTTCATCCGCTTTCAGTTCAAACCCGTGAGGGCGGGAGGTGAGAATAAATTGGGTGTTACCATAGGCTTTCATCTGCCTGTCTACCCACTCCCTCAGCGCCTCCCGTGCTCCCTTGGGAACTTCATCTAAACCATCCAGCATGACTAAACATTTCCCTTGCTTCAAGTTATTTTCAAACCACTGACGGGAGGGCTTGAGTGAGTGGAATGCGGGCTGTTTTGCCAGATGTTGCAAAATTAGAGCGCTGAGGTCGGGAAATTTTTCTTTCTTTCCTTCTGGAGATTTCCCGACAGGAATCAGGTCATAGATTTCCCTAAAGCGTAAAAGTATGGGAATAAAGTGGGGAGTATTGTTAGGGGGGTTCGTCACATAAACATAAGCTAAATGACGCATTAGGGTGGTTTTGCCGTAACCTGGTGCGGCGACGACGGCAATTCGGCGATGGGGAAAGTTACCTCTAGTATGGGGTAAAAACTCCCAAATTTCCTTGGGGGATTCTGCAAGTAAGCGACTTTGTGCTGATTCGATGCGCAGTGGCACAAAAACATCCTTAAGTGGCAATCCTGGCAAGTTCTGGAAGCCTTCGACTTCAACGGAGTAGCAGTAGGTTTTTAGGGCTTCTCGATAAAGAGACGGAAAATCCATTATTTTGCTAGCAATGTCTGTGATGGTTCGCTCAACAACCTTTCCCGCTTCCTCTCCCACTTTCTGGGCATCAGGATTGAGGATGTTGCCGAACCCCTTCCAAAAGTTGGTCATCGAGCTGGCTCCGAAGGCTACTCCCCCAGCAATAATCGCTTTAGCGATATCTTCTGCTACGAGATAATAAAGGGAAAAACTGCCACTGCCTGTCACTAATACTTTGACTAGGACATCGGCAATTTGCTCGTTGACGGATGGCTTGGTGGGCTTGGATGGTTGCTCGCTCATGGCAGAATTGTAAAAAAGCCTTAATTAATTTCACTCAAAATCTAAATTTATATATATAAATATTATATTTTATCAACGTTTTTCCCGTTTTGTAGCTCAGCAATCAGTTTATATAATATTATATTTATATCTAAAATTTTTTATGGCGAGGGCCATGCCAGAAGTTACTTACACATTGTATGTCGATATTTACCTAACAAACTAGGCTATGCATATCACTTTCACGGGTACTCGCCCCTACGGGGAAGTCAAAAGTATTAAGTCAAAAGTCAAAAGTAAGATGAAATTTTTGACTTTTGACTTTTGACTTTTGACTTTGAGCGTTCCCGAAGGGCGGCGAAGCCTAGCGAGTAGTCCCCGTGTTGTGTTCCTCCCTCGTTCTAAAAACGAGGGTTTCCACACTACCCGTGAGGTTTTGATGAACTTTTCTCACTTGTTCTCGAAAGTTTGCCTGCTTTTAATCACTAACATTGCTATACAGGCTTGTATTATTAATCCGGTAAGGAGTCAAACAGAAAAAACATTCCTCTGGGCAGTAGAGTCAGACAATAATACAGTTTACTTACTTGGCTCAGTTCACTTTTTAAGGGCAAAAGATTATCCTCTGCCCCAGCCTATTCAAGATGCATTCGAGGATGCTGAACATCTCATTTTCGAGATAGATTTAGCTGAGGCAAACAACCCTGAATCATTAAGCATAACTTTAGATAAAGCGGCCCCTGATAGCCCCGATGAGTTGCTTCAAACTGCACTGGGATCGGAAACTTATGACCTAGCGAGGAAGACTGCAGCAGAAGTGGGAGTGCCTATTGAAGTTTTCAATCAATTTGAGCCCTGGTTTTTTTCTGTGTCATTGGTATCTCTAAAGCTACTTCAATTAGAATTCAACCCGAGTTATGGGGTGGATTTCTATTTGTTTAATGCAGCAAGGGATGCTGGAAAAAATATATCAGCACTGGAAACCTTTTCTGAACAACTTAGTTTTTTCGACAACCTATCTGTGCCGCTCCAAAGAGAATTTTTTAGACAAACCATCCTAGACTTAGAGCTTCTAGAATCGTCCTTTAACTTGATGATAGATTCTTGGAAATCTGGCGATGTTGAAACCTTTGAAAAATTAATACTTGAGGGGTTTGAGGCTTTTCCTGAGCTTCAGCGAGTGTTTTTGAGTCAACGGAATCAAAATTGGCTGGCAGAGATTGAACCCCTCGTCAATCAGGCTGAAGATTATCTAGTCGTTGTTGGCGCGGCTCACCTAGTGGGCGGCGATGGCTTGATTCGATTGATGCAGCAAAGGGGCTATGTTGTTCGGCAGTTGGGTAGGTAGTACTCATGTAGATAAGTAGAGCACCGCAAGAGCGCAAATTGCAAGGGTAGCCAAGGTCTTGTAAAGTTTTGTCAATTAACCAGGGATGTCACCAGTTACCAGCCCGTGGAAGCAGATAAAGTCAACGACCTTTTTAAGCCCTTCCTGAGTTTTTAGATTAGTAAAGACAAAAGGCTTCTCCCCACGCATTTTTCGAGCATCTCGCTCCATCACCCCCAAATCAGCACCAACCAGAGGCGCAAGATCAATTTTGTTGATCACCAGCAGATCTGACTTGGTAATGCCTGGACCCCCTTTGCGAGGAATTTTGTCACCAGCTGCCACATCAATAACATAGATTGTAAGATCCACCAGTTCTGGACTGAAGGTAGCAGCCAGATTGTCCCCTCCGCTTTCCACAAAGATGAGTTCCAAGTCGGAAAACCGATGCTCTAGCTGCTCGATCGCCACCAGGTTAATTGAGGCATCCTCGCGAATTGCTGTATGAGGACAGCCCCCTGTCTCCACACCCACGATGCGATCGCGTTCTAATGCCTGAGAGCGAACCAAAAACTGAGCGTCCTCTTGGGTATAGATGTCATTGGTGACTACAGCAATGTGGTACTGGTTCCGCATAGCTTTGCAGAGCGCATCTACCAAGGCTGTTTTCCCGGAACCCACTGGTCCGGCAATGCCAACTCGAAATGGATTCATCCTTCTTCTTAACAAATAACAATCAGAACAAAAAATAGCGTTGAGCCATCGGTAGAACTGTAGCTGGTTCGCAGGTTAATAGCTTGCCGTCAGCTCTCACTTCGTAGGTTTCTGGATCGACTTCCATTTGAGGAAGGGCATCATTTAACTTCATATCCCCCTTGCTGAGTTGTCGCGTGTTAGATACAGCCAATGCTGGTTTTTGCAGCTGAATTTGGGCAGGGATTTCCCTTTCTAACGCCGCCTGAGACACAAATGTGAAGGAGGTGGCTGCGATCGCCCCTCCAAAACTGCCAAACATGGGCCGCATGTGAATCGGCTGAGGCGTTGGGATACTAGCGTTGGCATCCCCCATCTGAGCCCAGGCGATCGCGCCGCCCTTAATCACTATCTCGGGTTTCACCCCAAAGAAAGCGGGCTTCCACAGACAAAGATCCGCCAGTTTCCCCTCTTCCACCGATCCCACATATTCAGCAATGCCATGGGTAATGGCTGGATTGATGGTGTACTTAGCCGCGTACCGCTTAGCTCTCAAGTTGTCATTCTCCTGGGAATCCTCTGGCAAGGGACCGCGCTGCACCTTCATCTTGTGGGCAGTTTGCCAGGTGCGGATAATCACCTCTCCCACTCTACCCATTGCCTGGGAATCGGAGGCAATCATGCTAAATGCCCCCAAGTCATGGAGGATATCCTCTGCCGCGATCGTCTCCCGGCGAATCCGGGACTCGGCAAAGGCCACGTCTTCAGGAATACTAGGACTGAGGTGATGGCACACCATCAGCATGTCCAGGTGTTCGTCCAGGGTGTTCAGGGTATAGGGACGGGTGGGATTGGTGGAAGAGGGTAAAACGTTCGCTTCGCCACACACCTTGATGATATCCGGCGCGTGTCCTCCTCCGGCTCCCTCCGTGTGATAAGTGTGGATGACGCGATTTTTGAAGGCAGCAATCGTATTTTCCACAAACCCGGCTTCATTTAAGGTGTCGGTGTGAATGGCCACCTGCACATCGTACTTGTCTGCTACCCCCAAGCAGGTGTCAATGGCTGCGGGTGTCGTCCCCCAGTCTTCGTGCAGCTTCAGCCCTATTGCCCCTGCCTGAACTTGCTCTGCTAACCCTTCTGGCTTGCTGCTGTTACCTTTACCCAGAAATCCCAGATTCATTGGGAACCCATCCGCTGCCTGGAGCATGCGGTATATATTCCAGGCTCCGGGGGTGCAGGTAGTGGCATTGGTGCCTGTGGCTGGACCTGTGCCACCCCCCAGCATTGTCGTGATGCCAGAGGCGATCGCTGTCTCAATTTGTTGGGGACAGATGAAGTGTATGTGGGAGTCGATGCCTCCTGCCGTCAAAATCATTCCCTCCCCTGCGACAGCTTCAGTTGCTGGACCGATAATGATATCTACCTTGTCTTGGATGTAGGGATTACCCGCTTTCCCAATCTTGGCAATTCGACCATCTTTGATGCCGATGTCAGCTTTAACAATGCCCCACCAGTCTAGAATCAAGGCATTGGTGATTACCATGTCAACGGCTCCATCCTTTCGGGAAATCGGGGATTGCCCCATCCCGTCCCGAATCACCTTACCGCCCCCAAATTTCACTTCGTCACCGTAGGTGGTGAAGTCCTGCTCGACTTCAATGATTAACTCAGTATCTGCTAAACGAACGCGATCGCCCACAGTGGGACCGTAGGTTTCAGCATAGGCGCGGCGATCCATACGGTAACTCATAGGTGCTTCCTCCCCTTAAACTGGCAGTTTTCTCCCTTTTGACGTACTCTAAGACCAAGCTAGCGCTATGGTCTTAGATTCTCAGGATCGCTCCTGAGATTTCCTGCTTCTGAGAGTGCCAACTAGACCTGGTTACAGTCGCTAACTCCTGGTCCAGGTCGCGTCCTCTCCACAGGCATTTTCCCCTATCCTGCGCCCCAGGGCGGCTACCCCGCGAAACTATTTGTGCTGCTGCTACATCTCTATAAGTATGATATCCGCACTCTGGGCAATGATGTATTCTTTCTGAGAGTTGTTTTGTGCCAGTATGACTGACCAGGCGTGAAAACAACAAACCCTTTGTAATGTTCTCCTCAAAACAGAACCAAGCTCCATCAATGGCTCAAATAGGACAGCCTCATAGCGTTCACCCACACTCACCAAGAAGGTCATCGGTCGTCCATTGCCATCACAGCGTAGGTGAATTTTGGTACTGAAGCCTCCTTTAGACCATCCATTTGCTTCACGTTGTTGAACCTGTTCAATTGCTGATAACTCACTGTTTGGCTCTAGCTCTCCCCTTCTTGCCCCTGCTGCATGTTGGTGAGCCCTCCTAACACTGCCATCAACGAAAATGTTGTTTTCTGCTAAGGTTTATACAAGTAAGTATCTCGACAAAAATAAACAACTCTATGTAACAAAATGACATAGTGTAGTTTATTTATGTCCGACTACTTAGCCCAATCACTCTAAACTTTATTGAAAAAGGGATGTCGATGTATGTCGCGTACTCGCAAAGATGTTTGGAAACTGACTAATTCAGCCGATGATCAAACCCTCTTCTGGTATGCCAAAAGTGTTGCAGAAATGCAGTCGAGACCCTTTACCAATTCCACCAGTTGGCGTTATCAATCGGCAGTTCATGGTTACGATCCCGAAAATGACCCGCTCGCCCAACCAACAGACCAACTTCCCAACGGAGGTGAGCAAGACAAATATTGGAACCAGTGTCAGCACCAATCTTGGTTTTTCCTCCCTTGGCATCGAATGTATTTGTTCTATTTTGAGCAGATCCTCATTGAGATCATTAAAGGGCTTGGCGGTCCAGAGGATTGGGCTTTACCTTACTGGAACTATAGCGATCGCTCGAACCCACAAGCTCAAACCCTACCCCCTGCATTTAGATCCGAAAGACTTCCTGACGGAACAAATAATCCTCTGTGGGTCGGGCAAAGGAGAAGAGGTGTGAATGATGGTAACATCGTCGGAACAAGAGACTCAATATCCCTTGATTGTCTTAAGGCGGAAAAGTTCACTAATGAGGACATTGTGCCACAATTTGGAGGTGGTAAAACGGGTTTTGCACACTTTGGCGGTAGGGCAAATGTAGGACAATGTGAGAACGTACCTCATAACATAATGCACAATGACATTGGAGGACTTGTAGGATGGATGAGCAATCCTAATACCGCTACACTAGATCCGATATTCTGGCTTCATCATGCCAATATAGACCGACTCTGGGAGGTATGGCTTCGCAGAGACTCTCTGCATCAGAACCCTACGGACTCAGATTGGCTAGATTTCCAATTCGACTTCCGCGATGCCCATAAAAACCCTGTCACTTTGAAAGTTAGGCAGGTGCTTGATCTAACTGGACCCCTGTTAGACTATACCTATGAAGATCTATCCGACCCATTGCCTCTAACTTTTGGACTCATGAGAACCTCTTTAGGAAGGGTAAGGACTGCCGTAGCGGTTGAAACCACTCCACTCAATGTGATCGATACAGATGAACCTGTTCTTGAAATGGTTGGTGCTAGTGATGAAAGAGGAGGAATCATCCTTGGGCAAGAGCAGAAATCTATTGGATTTTCTTTGCAAGCCCCTCCTAGTCTTGAACTTTTCTCTACGTTGCGTACTGCCGACCGAGGGACAGCAGATGTCCCCGAAATTTCCTCAACTTGGCGCACCACCGATCGGGAAGTTTACCTTAACATTGAGAACATCACCGCCGCGAAAGAACCGATTGATAGTTATTTAGTTTATGTCAATCTACCTGAGGGAGCAAAAGCCGATGACTACCCCGAATTAAAGGCTGGTATAATCCCCATGTTTGGCATTATCAAAGCTTCCCAGCCTTGTCAAGAACATCCAGGTGATGGAGTCAGCTATTGCTTTGAAATCACCGAAATTGTCTCATTCCTCGAACCTCAAGGTCTATGGAATCCCGATGACTTTCGTGTTAGCTTCATACCTTACAGCACAGAAGCTGAAAGAGTAGCTGTACCTGATATCCAGCCTGTTAACGTCGGACGAGTAAGCTTGTATTACCGATGATCGCCCGGTTCTTAAAGATTATCCGTTCTAGATGGTGTCAACGAAAGAGACATCATCTAGAGTGGTTTTTAGTCTTGATGAGTATCGCAGTTTGCCTCTTTTCCATTTTTACAACTACATACGGTATTACCTTTGCCCTTGATGCGGTTACTTCCTTTGACCAGGTGAATCATCCCGTGAGAATTAAAGAGATATCGGTAAATAAAGAAGAATTGTTAGACTATAGGTATCACAATGTGTCTGATCCGTTGCTTCGGACTCGCAAATTTTTAACACAGTCTCTAGTGAGACCCTCCATGAAAAGTGAACGTATTCCTGAAATGATTGGCAGTAGCGAGACTCAAGGAGTAATTGTCCTTGCTCAAGAGCCGAAATCTATCGAATTCTTCTTGCAAAAACCTTTTAGCCACAAACTTTCAACTAATAATCATCATAATATCAATCGAGAGGTTTACCTCAGCATTGAGAACATCACTGCTATCAAAGGGCCGATTGATAGTTACCTAGTCTATGTCAACTTACCTAAGGGGACAAATCCTGATGATCATCCCCAACTAAAGGCTGGGATAATTCCTGCATTTGGCATTGTCAACGCTTCTCAACCTTGTGAGGGACGTATGGGAGAGGGAATTAACTATTCTTTCAATATCACCGACATTGTCTTGTTCCTTGAAAGTCAAGGTTTGTGGAATCCCGAAAAATGTCTCATTACCTTTGTCCCTTACAGTACAGAAGCTGAACGGGAAGCCGTGCCCAAGATCCAGCCCGTGAAAATCGGCAGTGTAAAATTGTATTATAGATGAACACTAAGTTTATCTCGCTTCTCTATGCTCGATGGTGCAAGTTTATGCGCCAGCCGGAATGGTGGTCTCTTTGCATCAGTGCAGGAGCTTGGCTGTTTTTCATAGCCACTGGTATATACGAAATCATTCTTAGGGCAGATGTCTCCTTGATTCAGGTTCGCCATGTCGCTCATTTCCCCGCCTCCGGATTTGATTCGTTTTTGATTTCTGACTTGATCGAGACTTGTGCCTCTTGGGTCTTTCATTGGTTGCTCATGATAGCGGCGATGATGTTTCCACTCCTGATTGGACAAATTCGCACCGTTGCTATCCGTAGCTTTTGGTTTCGCCGCAACCGAGCTATAGCTTTTTTTGTTTTCGGTTATACTACTCTCTGGCTTCTGTACGGATTCGTCGCTGAAGCCGGTCTTCAATTGCAACGAACTATCTTGCCAACTACCTCCACTTTCCTTGTTCCTCTTTGTTTTTTGGTAGCAGCCTGCTGGCAACTGACTGAGCAAAAGCATCAGAGTCTCGTTGGGTGTCACCTTACCATGCCTCTTGCCCCTTCTGGTTGGTACGCCGACTTCGATTGCTGTCGATACGGCTTCCGAATTGCTGCCAGTTGTTGTATGAGTTGCTGGTCTCTGATGTTTACCAACGTCGCTACCCATCACGCCCTTTGGTCTATGCTCCTGGTCAGTTTCGTTTCTTGTTCCGAACGATTTCTCCTTCGTCCCCGTCAACTGTGGTTCTTCTTCGCTCTTTTTGCAGTTGGATTGGGATATTTTTTGTGGGGAGCGTTATCTACATGAACTGGTTCTAACGGATTTTGTGGGTAGTATAAATACTCACTGCAATTGAGTTGAAACTGACAAATTTCTCTTCCTTTTGTAAAATAGTCAAGCACTCAGTCAATTCGGTAGTGCATCAAGGAAGTGTGGGAGTGGTAAGATGAACATTGTCCCAAAATAGTCGTATGGATGATGGAATGTCCTCTGTGCGGTCATCACAAGACCCATAAGCAAGGAAAAACCATTAGAGGAAGTCAGAAGGGTGAGAGAAAAATAATAATGATCCTCAACTACCAGTACCGAGCATACCCAGACATTGCCCAAAAGTTAGAACTCAACTACTGGCGGCGTGTAGCTCAGTATTGGTATAATTGGCAGCTAGGTGTTCGCGAAGCGTCTCCGAAGAAGAATCGCTTTCAGTGGTGGTCACAAAATCGTAATGAAATTCTCCCTGTTGGTATATGGCAAAGTGATTACATAGAAAATATTAAGCGTTACAAAGCTATCGAAAAAGATAAGCAGTCAGGTAAACAAAAAAAGCGCAAACCACCTATTTTATCAGTTAAAGCTCCCTATTGTCTACTTTCTTGTAGTCTTTCACCTTGTTCGGAGCGAGATAAACCTGAATATTTTTCTCAGAAAAAACTTTTACCTAAGAAGAAACTGGATTTAATCAAAGTCTCTCATTCTGGAGAGTTACTATATTTCAGCCGGATACCTTCTCAAACATTACAAGATGTAAGCGAGGGAGTTGAAAAAGCCTTTAAACGTTATCCGAGAATGGTTTGACGAACAATTCCAGCTTTTAATTGACAGGGATATTAACGCAGCGGTCAATATAAAGCGAGTGGGGTTGGGCGTGTTCCCCACTATAAAACGAGCCCTGAGGGAAAACTGTAGTAACTCTTTCAACTACTAATAGTACCTCGGAGGAAGTTCTGGTTATCCTTTCTAGGTACCAGAAGCCCACACTTACCCGAACCGGAAGTGTGGGAGCGTCACATGTCAAGCAATGCATCCTCCTGATGGGTCAGGATTACACAATCAGAGAGGGGGTATGCTGTACAGAGGAGAACAAAACCTGCCTCTAACTCATTAGGTTTCAAGAAAGAGTTGTCCTGTTCAACTGAGCCTTTTACCATCTTGCCTGTACAGTTAATACATTTACCTGCACGGCAAGAATATGGTAATTCAACACCCTGCTGTTCGGCAGCATCAAGAATATACTCGTCACCACGAACTTTAACAGTTTTGTTTAATCGTAAGGCTGAGTTGACTAACGTAATGCTATAAATCTTGTTATGATCTTTGGTGAACATTCTTTAGCTTCCGCCGCGATTCATCCCACGTCATCCCCGTCAGGATAGCGTGGCATGAATCGCGGCACAATCACATCTTTACAATTATTTAAATTATATACTAAGATGTAGATATGAGAAATATAGTCAAGGTGGCTACCAACTTAAGGCGGGACACTAGGGAACTTCGGATCAGGGAACAGGGAACTTCGGATCAGGGAACAGGGAATAGGGAATAGGGAATAGGGAATAGGGAATAGTTAATGGGGAATAGGTAAGGGGAAATAGGTAATGGGGAATATAGTAGTCCTAAATGAGTCGTGGTAAATCAAAACATATATAAACTGTCCCGGCTTAAGTGGATAGCCGTCAAGGTCAGATTATATCCAACCCCGCAGCAAGAACTGTCTAAGCGCAAAAGCATTCGGGATTGTCAGATGGATATGGAACTATTGCCTGGATGCCAATAACCAGCATTACCAAGCTACAGGTAAGGGGACATCGGCATTGACTATGAAAAAATGGCTTCCCAAAGTCATTATAACAAAGCTGCTATGTTTTTTTTGTCTTCTATATTACAATTTCTGGGAAAGGCTAGCTTTAATATACAGGCGACCTTGACTATCCTCATATATTTAGGCAAATAATTTAGACGCAACCACAAATCATCATGACAAGCCGATTAGGACGACGGAAATTTTTGCTCTACGGCTCTGCGGCTTTGGGAACCAGTCTGCTTCTCAAAGCCTGTAGTACCACCGAAACTACCACAACAACTACAACAACTTCTAGCCCCACAGCGGCATCTGGTGGCGGCGACACCATCAAAGTCGGAATTCTTCACTCCCTCAGCGGCACGATGGCAATTAGTGAAACAACTGTCGTGGATGCTGAAGAGCTAGCGATTGAAGAGATTAACAAATCTGGGGGTGTGCTGGGCAAGCAAATTGAGGTTATCAAAGAAGATGGTGCCTCTGACTGGCCGACCTTTGCTGAGAAATCAGAAAAGCTCATTGATAAAGACAAAGTGGTCACCATCTTTGGTTGCTGGACTTCTGCCAGCCGCAAGGCGGTCAAAGATGTGTTTGAATCCAAAGACCACATGCTTTGGTATCCTGTACAGTACGAAGGTCAGGAATGCTCTAAAAACATCTTCTACACAGGTGCAGCGCCCAACCAGCAGATTGAACCTGCCGTTGATTGGCTGCTAGAAAACAAAGGCAAAAAGTTCTTCTTGGTTGGCTCCGACTATGTTTTCCCCCGAACTGCCAACACTATTATTAAGGAGCAACTCAAAGCTAAAGGCGGCGAAACTGTTGGAGAAGATTACCTACCTCTGGGTAACACAGAAGTTACGCCCATCATCCAAAAAATCAAACAGGCTCTGCCAGATGGCGGCGTAATATTTAATAGTCTCAATGGTGATAGTAATGTTGCCTTCTTCAAACAGTTACAGGGTGCTGGACTTGATCCGGACAAGTATCCTTCCATGTCGGTAAGTATTGCCGAAGAAGAAGTCCGACAAATTGGGAAAGAGTTTCTCATCGGTCATTATGCGGCTTGGAACTACTTCCAAACCGTGGATACCCCTGCCAATAAGAAGTGGGTTAAAGATTTCAAAGCCAAGTACGGAGAAGACCGAGTTACCAACGACCCGATGGAAGCTGCTTACATCATGGTCTACCTCTGGAAGCAGGCGGTGGAAAAAGCGGGAACTGCTGATGACTTAGACAAGGTGCGTGCTGCTGCTATTGGTCAGGAATTTGATGCGCCAGAAGGTAAGGTGACGATGAACCCCAATCATCACATCTCCAAAACAGTACGGATTGGTCAAGTCCGGGATGATGGTCTATTTGACATCGTCTGGTCAACAGAGGGTCCCATAGCTCCAGTTCCCTGGAATCAATATGTCCCTGCTACCAAGGGCTATGCTTGCGATTGGAGTGACCCAAATAAGGGTGGTAAGTACAAGATATAAGTGCTACCAACACCCATCCAGGACAATTGTGGGGACTGGTGAGGAGGTGAGGAGGTGAGGGGGTGATACTGAATTGGGATCTAAAACCCCCTGTATCAAGTTGTTGTCTTTTTCTTCCCCTGCTCCCCCCTCTCCGTTCCTCATTCCCTGTTCCCTGTTCCCTGTTCCCTGTTCCCTGTTCCCTGGTGACTGGGAAATGCTCTAATCACCAATTATCAATCACTGCGATGCTCGACTATGCTTGTCCTAGACTAGGCTAGACTAGGTTCTGTCTGCAAACTCTGGGGAGGGCGAAGCATTTGGACAGAAAAACCTGGAATTGAGGCATAATTTGTCCCCCAAATGCTTCGCCCCTACATAAGACTTTGGACTTTGCAGACACGCCCTAGACTTCTTCCCTGCTGACGCAGTATGAACTGCGGGTCGGTCAAAAATTTCTGCACGTCAGATCACTAATCCCTAATCCCTAATCCCTAATCCCTAATCAAACGTGTTACCACTATTAGAAAGTTTATTTAATGGCATTAGTATTGGTTCTGTACTGCTAATTGCAGCCCTAGGACTGGCAATTGTCTTTGGACTCATGGGGGTGATTAATCTTGCCCACGGAGAATTAATGATGTTGGGAGCTTACACTACTTTTGTAGTGCAAAATTGCTTCAAGCTTTTGGGCGACCCCTGGTTTAATGTCTATATTTTGTTTGCCCTGCCAATGGCTTTTTTAGTGGCTGGTCTGACAGGGTTAGTCTTAGAAAGGGGCGTAATTCGCTATCTCTATGGGCGACCTTTAGAAACTTTGCTGGCAACCTGGGGAGTAAGCTTAATTTTGCGACAATTTGTCCGCAGTGTGAATTGGGTATTGGTAATTGGTATTGCTGTGTTTTGTCTCCTCTTTTTTGGAGCTATGTGGATTCTAGCCCGTCGCCTCGATTGGGAGAGAATTCGCAATTGGGCGATCGCAATTATTCTCCCCCTCTCCTTAGGGGTTGCCACTGTCACGGGCATACTTCTTGGAAAAACTGAGCAACAGGCATTGACAAAACCTTGGTTTAGTGCTAGGAACGTTGACGTAACTGCCCCTGAATGGTTGCGAGGCGGATTACCCCTGGGTAACTTTCAACTGCCCTATGCCCGTATCTTTATTATTGTTTTGACAATTATTTGTCTGGCTGGAACTTATTGGTTTTTTAACCGTTCTAACTGGGGATTGCGGATTCGTGCCGTTACTCAAAATCGCAGCATGAGTGCCTGTCTGGGAATTCCCACGGCTAAGGTAGATGCCTTGACTTTTGCCCTGGGTTCTGGGTTGGCTGGGATTGCTGGTTGTGCCATTACTTTACTTGGTTCTGTGGGACCGAATACAGGCCAGAACTATATCGTCGATACCTTTATGGTAGTGGTTGTCGGTGGAGTTGGCAACCTAGTAGGCACTATTGTTGCTGCATTGGCAATTGGTATCCTCAATTACCTAATTGGTTCTGGAACTCTGGCATTAATGTTAATGCCAATAGAATCCCTCAAGCCTTTAACGGACTTGTTTAACTTCTTGGCAACCACAAGTATGGCAAAGGTGATGGTATTTGCCCTGATTATTGCCTTTTTACAGGTAAAACCTTCTGGAATCTTCCCCCAGAAAGGACGCGCATCTGAATTATAAATTATGAATTATGAAAAAATGAGTGCAGGAACATCAATTGGAACTCAAGGCATCAAACGGAGTAGGCGGCGAAAACTGCTAATAGAAGGTGCAGTAATAGTAGCGATCGCCCTGCTTTTTGCTTTTCTCATGCCAGCTTTGCTGCCAGAGTTTCGTCTGAAATTGTTAGGGCGATTTTTAGCTTTATCAATTGTAGCCCTTGGTATTGACCTTATCTGGGGCTACACTGGACTACTTAGCTTAGGACATGGCATCTTTTTTGCCCTCGGTGGCTATGCCTTGGCAATGCACCTGAAATTGCAACTTCCCGAAGGAGAATTGCCAGAATTCTTCACCCTCTATGGGGTTAGTGAACTACCTGGGTTTTGGCAGCCTTTTTATTCCTTTCCTTTTACCCTTGTTGCCATTATCTTAATTCCCAGCATTGTGGCAGGATTACTGGGTTATCTAGTTTTTCGCAACCGGATTAAAGGAGTTTACTTTTCGATTTTAACCCAAGCGGCATTATTAGTTTTCTTCAATTTCTTCAATGGTCAGCAGAAGTTAATTAATGGCACAAATGGACTGAAAACTGATACGGAAACAATCTTTGGGGTGCTGGCAGGTTCATCTGAGGCACAGTTAGCATTCTATGAATTTACTGTTCTGTTTCTGGTTATTGTTTATATTATTTGCCGCTGGCTTACCAGTGGACGTTTTGGGCGTTTATTAATTGCCATTCGCGATGATGAGACGCGGGTGCGTTTTTCCGGCTATGATCCCACGGGGTTTAAGGTGCTGGTATTCGCCGTTTCTGGCGGGATAGCTGGAGTTGCTGGGGCCCTTTATACTGTCCAAACCGGGATTATTACTCCTAGCTTTATGGAGGTTGCTTTCTCGATTGAGATGGTGATATGGGTAGCGGTAGGGGGTAGGGCGACGTTGGTAGGGGCAATTCTGGGAACTTTGTTAGTCAGGCTGGGGCGAACTCTATTAAGTGAGCAATTTCCTGAAGTGTGGCTATTTTTCCAAGGGGCGCTATTTCTGATTGTTGTGACAGTGCTTCCTGATGGTATTGTGGGGTGGCTGCGTTTTCAAGCGGTTGATCAGGTGCGATCGCTCTTTGGGTTGCGCAAGCAGGTTGTTACTTATCCTAGTTTGGAAGAAGATCCAGAGGTGAAGCGGGAGAGGGAAGAGATTGAAACTTAGAATGCTCGCGCAGAGACGCAAAGACGCAAAGGGATTGAGAGGATGAGTGGGAAAATATTAGAAACTGAGAATCTGACGGTCAGTTTTGGTGGGTTTAAAGCGCTCAACCAGTTGAATTTCACCATGGATGTTGGGGAGTTGCGGGTGATAATTGGTCCCAATGGTGCGGGGAAGACGACATTTCTGGATGTGGTTACGGGGAAAGTACAGCCTACTGAAGGGCGGGTGTTGTTTAAGGGGCGCAATTTACGACGCATCCCGGAATACAAAATTGCTCGTCTCGGTATTGGTCGCAAGTTCCAGACACCACGAGTTTATCTGAATCTAACTGTTCGAGAAAACCTGGATTTAGTCTGCAATCGCAGTAAAAATGTTTTTTCTACTCTGTTTGGGCGTGCTTCGTCCTCTGAACGTCGCAATGCGGCAAGTTTGCTAGAAACAATTGGTTTAGTTCCCAAGGCAGATCTACAGGCTGAATTGCTTTCTCATGGGGAAAAGCAACGGTTAGAAATTGGAATGTTAGTTGCCCAGTCGCCGGATTTGTTGTTAGTAGATGAACCTGTGGCGGGTTTGACGGATGAGGAGACGGAAAATATTGGGGCGTTGTTATTAGCTTTAGCTGAGAGTCATTCAATTATTGTTATTGAACACGATATGGAGTTTGTCCGGCAAATTGCCCGTCAAGTAACAGTGTTGCATCAAGGTTCAGTACTCTGTGAGGGCAGTATGGATGAGGTGCAGAATGACCCCAGTGTGATTGAGGTGTATTTGGGAGAAAAGCCATCTATTACATCTCATCAGATGAAAATGCTACGGATTATTGCTTCTATGGCTTGGTGTGATGGGAATTTAAGTGTCGAAGAAGCAGATTTAATCTTGTCCCGCTTGAGCTGCGTGTTTTCCACAGATGGAGAAGAGCAACAAAAATTGCAACAAGAGCTGCGGGATTATTTAGCGCAAAATTTACCCATCGAGAATTTGATTACTGAACTAGAAAGCTCTGAAGAACGCGAGCTGATTTTGAAGCTGAGCTATGAAGTGATTGGAGTTAGTTCCCGCACCCTCAATGAACCCAATATTAACGAGGAGGAAGCATCTGCTTACCAAAAGCTGGTGAAGCTCCTCGATTTACCTGCAGAGGTGGTTAATAGCGTGGAAGCAGAAGTTGAACAAAGTCTGAAATCTGAAGTTTAAAATCTGCAGTCTAGTCTAAACTCCAGTGTAAATAAGCTGGTGATAAATTTCTAATGATTATAACACATAGATTACAATTTGTCAAGAAAATTTAGATGGGTTTGCCCTGGGGGAAAGAGGCTGGTTATGATTATAATCAGCAATACGTCGCCAATTAGCAACTTAGCTATGGTTAGACAATTGGCTCTACTGCAACAAATTTACAGCAAAATTATCATTCCCACAGCGATAAAACCTGTGATAGATGATTTAATCGCCCAGGCGGTTGTTCCGGGGGAGTAATCGATTATACGCTGAGATTTTGCAGTCTACTGGTGAGTAGCGGACACTTTCTGATTGTCTCAACTACGCTACTGAGAGAATTTTTCTGCAATGAGGCACACTCATCCCCCTTTATCTGCCTATATCTTACGGTTCTCTGAACATTTTAAGAAAAGCAGTCCCCAAAATGCTAACCGCCGAGGGGGTAGAGGGCTTAGTAGTCCACGAGTGTGAAGGTAACACTTTCGAAGTAAAAAACAAAGTTTCTATATTTTTCTATAGAACTTGGGACTATGTCAATGTAGTCTGTTTCAAGACTGGTAACCGTCAAGTTTAAACTGTAGTGGTTCATTAATCTATAGTTATGCTCCCGACCGGAAAAATGCCCTCATCCCCTCCCAAGTGGGAGGATTTGCCCCTAGCTCAAACCCCAGATGCTAAGCAGTTAGACAACATCAAAGCCCACCTGGACTTAGTATTACTGGCTTTAGAAGCTTTGGCAGGCATTGGCTCTGAGGCGATGCTCCAAGCAGCAAAAGAGCTGAATCTAGAGTCGGTAATTCCCGATCGGGTCTCACTTTGGCGTTTACGCCAGTCAAATCCTTTGCGTAAGAGTTCAGGAGGACGGAAAAAACTGGATGTGGAAGAAGCGCGATCGCTAGTTCTGATTGTCTGCTACCTTGCTAAACAGCAACAAGAGTTAATCCGCCGTGCTGTTATCCTCCTAGAACAAATGACAGAACAAAACAAAGAGCCGCACCGTACCGCACTATTAGGAGATTACCTTGATGCCTTCAGCAATACCTATCAGGAGCGAATGGAAGAAGGAGACAATGGATCACCACAGGTATTGTCCCAGCTGGCATTCAAACTTCTAATTGACCTGCTCTTCTATAGCGCTGCCAACGGTCATCGGCGTCTCTGGTTGGCTCTTTTGGATCACTCCCGCTAATCAATTTTAGATTTTCCAGTCCCTAGTCACCAGTCTCCAATTATGCTACTCTCTCAATCAATCATCCGACGCTATACTCCTCCCACTTGTACCCTGGAAGTTTTGGCAAAAAGTTCACCCCTCTCTCGCTGGGCAGGGCGTCCATTGCTCAAGGAATTGGGTTTTGAATTGCGCTTTGATGACCCCAGACTTCCAGAAGAGGAACAGGTGACAATTCGGGGCGATCGCATTCAACTAGAACTGCTCTATGATGCCGTCACCAGCTATGTACAAGACTTCCTCCAGCAGCCTCCCACCATTCTGCCGCTAACATTTGGGACATCAGTCGCTCCCTCTCCCTCAACGCCAGATGAAGCAGAAACCTCTTCCCCCGACGGTTCATCTGTGCTAGAGCCATCTGAAGAAGCAGACGATGAGGAAAAAACCAACCCACTGGTGGCTCTTCCCTCAACCCCCTCTTTGAAACCGAGAGGTTTGCTGGCTCATGAACTGTTTTTCGGCTCACTGGCAACTGAAGCATCTGGACCAGTTATTAAACTCAGTGCCTTACAATTATTTGATCTGGCAACAGCTTTAGAGGAATATAGTGCAGAAGTAGCACCATTACCAGCACTCAATCGCTCTACAGGTCGAAAAGCTACAATTGTCTGGGCAAGTACAGCGGCAGCGGTGCTGTTGGCAATGGGATTAACCACTGTCGGTGTGAGAGTGTTTAACCAGTCGAATACCGAAGCTGAATCTATAGCCTCCGTCCAACAGAAAGAGTCTCAACCAACCCAGCCAACACCAATCGCTGTTTTGCCGCCAGTTCCCCCCGCACCCACTAGCACTCCAGTTCCTTCACCGACACTACCACCGCCTCTATCTTCTGTGGAAAGATTGCCACCACCACTCCCTGTGACTCCTCCCAAACCTTTAACTCGGAATGGATCTGTACCCCTGACGATTCCACCTGAAACTTCCAGCCTTCCTCCTGCGGCATCGAGTACCCCTTTCCCCCAAAGACAAACTATTGCGGTTGATCCTAAGTCTCAGGGGAAAACATCTTCCCCCAGCTTACCGCCTGTCCCAGCTCCCAGTACTTCTAGTGCTGCTCCCAGAAACATTCAACCATCATCGCCCAGTTCCTCCCGCACTACTACAATCAATCCTAACCTTCCCAATTTACCCCCACTCCAACCAAAGTCTTCTGCTCCTGAACAGGCGCTGGAAGACACTTCTGCTGCCACTGATACTGATTCTACTGACTCAAATCTATTGAGTGAGTCCCGGAAAGCTGCTGGTGATGTTGCCCCCAATACCTTGCCCGAAAGTATTCCTCAGGTGGCACAGGTGAGAAAATACTTCCAACAGCGATGGCAGCCACCGGAAGGCTTAAGCCGAACTTTGGAGTATCGTTTAGTACTGAATAGGGATGGCTCAATTGCACGCATTGTTCCCTTGGGACAGGCATCAAAGATTTATCTAGATCGTACAGGTATGCCCCTGATGGGTGAATCGTTTGTTTCTCCCCTTGAAGGAGAAGGAAATCCGAAAATCCGCTTGGTTCTCAGTCCAGATGGTACGGTAAAGACGTTTTTAGAGCCAGGGTAGATCTGTTAGATTAACAATTTGTTTTACCTCTTTTAGAAAAACCATTAGATAGTGAATATGGGAATGCTTCGTGGGTTAATCAAACGACGGATATTGAAGCTGATTGTTTGATAAGAATTCGCTCAAATTGTTGTTGGTGGGCTGCCCCATTTTGTCATAGTCTAAACTCCAGGCGATCGCTATAGTCAGATTAGCTTACTTCACACACCCTCTTCCTTTGAAACTATGCCCAATTTTTTCTCCTTCAATCGTCGTATTTTTTTGCGCAGTCTTGCCCTGCTAGCAGGATCAGCAGTACTAGCTTCACAATTAAAGTTAAGGAAGAGTTTAGCCCAATGGCACTCGGATGGCTCAGACCACTCCACCAACCCATTGGATGACTTAAATGCTGTTCCCAATCCAAGTAAACCATTGAAGTTTGTGATCTTGGGAGCAGGTATGGCGGGGCTCTGTGCCGCCTACGAGTTGGAGAAACGGGGACATACCTGTGTGATTCTTGAAGCTGAGCGGAGCCATATTGGGGGTCGCATCCGTACCATGCGTTTTGGTGAAGGGTTGTATGGTGAGGCAGGTGCGATGCGGATCCCTGAGGGTCACAATTTAACAAGGCACTACATCAAAGAACTCGGTCTGGATTTACGTCCATTTGTGATGGGTAATCCAGAGGCCTACTACTATATGCGCGGTGAGCATGTGCGAGCCAAAAATCTCAAGAATCTCGGTACCAACTACACACTCATTGGCGATGAGAGCCAGCTGACACCAGAGGACATATGGACCAAGGCTGCAATCAGTCGCATAAACGCTCTGACTAAAGAGGAAATAGCCGATCTGCGCTCTGATTCTCCAAAAACCGAAACTCTCCGTACTTTGGATCGGGAGCCACTGGGACAGCTGTTTTATGACGCAGGGTTTTCAGAAGAAGCTATTGAATGGTTTGGAGTGACTTACGGTTTGGAAGCCTTTATGTCCACTTCAGCTCTTGAGCATATTCGTGAGCAGTACGATCGGGTTTGGATTGATAGCTTTGACGAAATCGTTGGGGGCACAGAGAGGTTACCTCTGACTATGGTAGACAAGCTCAAATCCAAGCCTCGGATGGGCTGCAAGGTTAGTCGGCTGGAACGAGATGACCAGAGTCAGAAGGCAGCAGCAGTTTACCTGGAAAATGGTAAGACTTTTCGAGAGGAAGGGGACTTTGTTCTTTGTACAATTCCTTTTCCTGTCCTAGCACGACTCGATACGCCCTTTTCCGCAACTAAGCACAGAGCAATCCGCAATCTTCATTACAATCCTTCTGTTAAGGTGTTTGCGATCACCAAGGGCCGTTTTTGGGAAGCTGACGACGGGATCTTCGGAGGCGGCACGTTCAGCGATTTGCCAATTGCCTCAACCTATTACCCTTCAGACAACGCGGAAGCCAAAGATCCAAAGGTATCGGCTAACCCAGGGGTAATGCTGGCTTCATACACTTGGGGGGACTTTGCCCGCCGTCTAGGAAATCTACCCCCTCAGGAGCGACATGGTGTTGTGCAAAAAGCTTTAGGGGAGCTCCATCCACAGATCAATGAAGATGAAATGTTGCAGCGCATGGTCAGTTGGAATTGGGACAACTATATCTGGAGTGGTGGTGCCTATGCTTTCTTCATGCCTGGTCAGTACTCAGCATTGTATCAGCATATCGTTGCACCTGAAGGTCGCATCTTCTTTGCAGGGGAACACGCTTCACTCGACCATAGCTGGATCCAGGGTGCTCTAAAATCATCATTGCGGGCAGTCAAGGAAATGCTACTAGCAGCGCAATAGGGTTCTAGATTCCTTATCTGTGAAAATCCACGTCATCCGTGTTCCATCCTTAACTTTAAGAAGATCATATTACCCTATGGACTTTCGCGAGAGTCTAAAAGCATGACCTTCGCTTATCATCCCAACGCGACAGCACTGTCTACTGCACCATTTTCAAGAATTCCGACATTTTCAATCTGTATGCCTTGCGGCAAGAGTCTGGATAGAAATACTCTAGCACCCCAACGAAAACGCAAGTCCCTTAAACAGCCAGAAACCGTTGAATCACCCCTTGACTCAGTTCACTTGTAGAACCAGAAGCAACAATGCCGCCCTTTTGCATGGCATAATATTTATCTGCTTGGCGGACAAAATGTAAGTGTTGTTCCACCAACAACACAGAAATACCAGTCGTTTCAATAATACGGCGCACAGTCGCTTCAATTTCTAGAATAATTGAAGGTTGAATACCTTCAGTGGGTTCATCCAAAACCAGTAACCGGGGTTTACCCATTAAAGCACGGGCGATCGCCAGTTGTTGCTGTTGTCCCCCACTCAAATCTCCCCCCATTCGAGACAGCATCGTTTTTAACACAGGAAAGAGATTAAAAATATCTTCCGGGATTTCCTCTTTACCACTTCTACCACCTCGAAGCGCCTCTAAACCCAGCAACAAATTTTCCTTCACCGTCACGCGGGGGATAATTTCTCTTCCTTGGGGAACATAGCCAATTCCCAATCTTGCCCGTTTATCCGTTGATTTACCTGTGATAGGTTCCCCAGCAAAAGTAATTGTTCCCGTGCGAGGTTTGAGTAACCCCATGATTGTTTTCAGCAAGGTAGTTTTGCCCACGCCATTGCGCCCAATGAGGCAAACCATTTGCCCTACTGGTACATTCAAATCCACATCACGGAGAATATGACTCTCGCCGTAATATACATTTAGGTTAGAGACTTGAAGCATCAGCTATAAGTTATCAGTTTTTTCTGATTATATCGGAGAATCTAATCTTGGGTCCCTTATTTAGTCATTTTATACCTTGTGGAACTTTTGGTATTAGACTGGAAGCAAGTCTGAATTGGTTTGGAGGATATAGTTAATCCCCTCATAAATATAATTTTCTAGGCGCAGACGCAGCTCTAAGGAACGATAGGGAAGCTTAGGCAAAAATAGTCGATTTGGCTGAGCTTCGCTGGCTGGATAGGCTCTCTGAATTCTGTTGATGACATAGTTAATTAATTTTTGGCGAAATTGAGGACTAGCAAAAACTTCCCAATCAGGATGATTAGAATAGATTTCTAGGACATTTTCAATTTCTTCCATCACGACTAGTAAGCTTGAGTTCACCATGGTTTGCTCCATCTTTACCTTCCACACTCAATTTATTTGCTTCAAGCCAATAATTGCAAGATAATTTCAATATTTTATATCAGTTATACCATGACTATAACTGATTGGGAAAATTCAATAATTATACCATAACCAGCTTTTTTCTCTGAGGAGCTTTGTAAGTTAAGAATTGAGTTTCTTTGACTAATGTTGTGATATTTGGCATTTCCTGATGACAGGATGAACAATACCAATAAATTTGGTTGTTGCGAATGTGACGCAACATAGTATTAGAGCAACAAGGGCAATTATTCATGGCTTTTTTGAACTCCAATGATGGATATTTCCCTGAGGTAAGAACAAGTAATTTAGTCAAGATATAAGTCAATATTAAGTAGTAGTAAAAGTGGTCAACACGGTAGTTCAATCACCAACTTGCAGAATCTCTTCTAGGAGGAGGCGATCGCCTGCTGAATTTCCTTCCAGCAACTTAGCTTTTGCTGTTTCACTAAGCTGTAGCTTATTATTGGCTTCAAACCAAAAATCTTGCTCCTCTACAAACCCATGACTCTGAAGTTTGGAGAGTGTCATCTTCTTTGCCAGATCTACTAAGTCAAGCTCGGGCATGAGATAAGAAGGATTGCGCAAAAGCCAGCGACAAGCATCAGGGTTAATTTCAGCCAATCGGTAAATCGCCCCTGCCAAGACTTGCTCGATATAATTAGGATTAGGTAAAAAGGTGAGAAAGTCTTTGAGAGAGTCGATCAATTTCTGGTTTTGAGCCTGAAAGACATCAACTGCTATTTCAATGTATGACTCATAGCCTTCGAAACTCGACATGCCTACCCCTTTTGGCAGTAGGCTCGCTGATAGCTCATGAAAAGCATGCTGGCTAATGAACACTAGACTCATAAAGGAAGCTCAACTATCTGAGTTGAGCTTAGAACATAAATGTGAGGATTTTGTGAGCTAGGGGAGTAGAAGAATGATTATCATGTGACATCCTCCCCGACTGAATAAGATTCAGTCAGGGCTTCCTACTCTCACGAGTAGGCATTCGGAGCCCTGCGCCACTTATCTAGAACACGTTGGTACTCGTTCCCTGGCCGACTGGGTAAGAATGAAATAGCCCCATTTTTCACCAGTGCCAGATTTGATCGTATTTGCCGAATAGCTCTGGAAGCTCTTGACGCGAAACTTTTTTTACTCCACCGATCATTTTTGCCTCAGAAATCCCACGGGATTGGGCATCTTCTGTAAGCACATAGATGTTAATCCCTTTTTCTCTGGCACTTAGCAAGTCCTGATCGAGTCTTGGCGGCTGAGTTTGCTTCTTGTCTCCAAAAGCCAGTCCAGAGGCATCCTGTCCACTCACAGCATAGTTAACAGCATTTCCTCTAAGAAGAATATCCAAATCCGCACCCGCCGCTTTCATAGCTTGGGAAATCCAAACTGAAGGATCATCTTGTTCTTCGATGGTACAGCGATAAGCACATTCAATCACTTGCAGAGCTTTCACATTCAATCTCCTTAAATGTTGTTATTTTGTTCCGATTATCAAAGTTCCATCGGAGGATGTTGCCCAATTCCACAGATCCCTCGGTGCGCCTCGACGACATCCTGAAATAGATTCTTCCACGCCACGCTCATCAACACAAAGACCACAATTAATCCAATCCAGTTTACAGCCTTTGGCTTTTGCTTTTTCCATCAGTGCTGCAATCCACTCTTTTGGCAATGGATGATCTTCTTCCTCTACATCTCTTCCATGAATAGCATTGGCATGAGGTTTTTGTTTAGCAAATGCCAGAGAAACTGCCCCTTCATAAGCAAAAACATTGACATTATAGCCACGCTCTATAGCTTCATTGATCATCCGAAAAGCAGTGGTTGTTCTTGCCCTTTCAAAAGGTCCATCCATGATTGAAAAGGTAAGGGTTTTTAGACTCATTCTCTTCTTCTCCTTTTACAGCCAAATCGTTTTTTGTCCCTCAGCCATTGCATCGATTACTGCTCCAATGCCAGAGGGTTGAACCCCATATCCGAGTTCAGATTCCGATATTCCTCTTTCTCTGAGGGAAAAATCATCTGCCAGCAATTTGACTTTGTTCAGGTTAGCTAAACCGCTAGATGTGGCAGAAGTGCGAGCAGCCAGTACACCGTTTTCAACCAGGAATAAGGTTGTCTCCTTCCCAGCATTGGCTAAATCAGATGCCAACTGATAATTATTACTGACTTCGGTTGAATCAAAAGGACTTCTGGATTCAATTAAAAAATACTTTGCCATATCCACCCGTATAAGGATTTGTTAAAACCAATTCTAGCTATATTGGGGGTAAATTACAGAAAAATCAAGATTTTCCGCCATTTTGACAGAAGCTTCTTACGGACGGGCTTCCAGAATTAGGTTAAATGGTGTCTCCGTCGCTCGACGAAATCGGGTAAAGCCTCCAGACATCACCACATCGCGGAGGCGTTTCTCTCCCGCCTGAGCGCCAAGAGCCAAACCAACTTCTTGACTTAACGATGATGGGGTACAAACCATTGTGGAGAAAGCGTAGTATACGCGACCCACTGGAGTTAGGTTCTCCTCAAGGCGATCGCGGGCAAAAGGTTCGACGATGAGCCAAGTGCCGTCCCTATCCAAGGATTCCACTACATGGGCAGCAGCTCCCACTGGATCTCCCATATCGTGCAAGCAATCAAAAAATGCTACTAGCTCGTAGTTATTGCCTGGGTAGCTCTTGGCTGTAGCTACGGAGAAGGTGAGGTTATCAAGACCTTTTTCTTGGGCAAGCTGTCTAGCTTGTGAGATAGATGGTTCATGAAAATCAAATCCGAAGAACTGGGAGTTGGGGAAGGCTTCTGCCATAATCATTGTAGAGCATCCATGTCCACAGCCCACATCTGCTACTTTGACTCCCCGTTCTAATTTTTCAACAACGCCGTCAAGAGCAGGCAGCCATTCTGAGATGAGATGGGCTTTATAGGTGGATCGGAAAAACTTTGCCGTTCCACAAAAGAGGCACTCGCTGTGATCGCCCCAGCTAATTCCAGCACCAGTGCGAAATGCTTCGGTGATTTTAGGTTCATCAGTAAAGACTGAGGCGAGAGAGTAGAAACCGCCTATTATGAAAACCGGACTGTCTTCATCGGCAAAAACCGCTGCCTGTTCCGGCGTCATATAGAATTGCTCATTCTCTGCATCATATTCGATATACCCGGACGCAGTCTGAGCAGCGAGCCACTCGCGAACATACCGTTCGCTGATGCCAGTGCGTTCAGCTAGTTGAACTGAGTTGAGAGGACCATTAGAGGCCATCGCTTTGTAAAGCCCAAGTTTGTCTCCGATCAGCACCAGTGCGCTGTTTGCCGCCGCGCCTAAGTCACTGACCATCTTTCCCAAAAATTCATGGAGTTTGGATTCGTCAACAGCCATGAGCATTTCTCCTCAAAGTTTCATCTTTTATCTTTGCCTTTATTTTGGAGCAGGCATTTTTGTAACTAGCATTTTAGGTTAACACTTAAGTAGGTCGGTCAAATTAATTAGAAAATGGTTGAGAGAGGAAACTTCGGATCAGGGAACAGGGAATAGGAAATAGGGACTCGCTACGCTCAAAGGCAAAAGGCAAAAGGCAAAAGGCAAAAGTAGGGAATTGGGAATAGTTAACCCTAACACCTAACACCTAACACCTCATCCGGGTTTTATATTTATTTTTGCCCACCTACTTATCTTACTCAGAAAAATGGCTTGAAAAGTGAGGACGGGATTAAGGATTGCCAACCAAACCGAACAGTTTAGCTAACCCGCCCAATATGGCAACGATGAGGCTAATCAAAACGCCACGACTAATGAATTCTTGGTTGTCTAATCCCTTGCTCAGTCCATTGATTTTTTCATCAACAGTTTTGATTTCTCCAGACAGTTTTTCGTCTAAGGCTTTGATTTCTCCCTCTAATCTGGCTTGTCCTACCTCTAACTTGTTGAGACGTTCATCAACCTTGTCGAAGCGAGTCTTAACATCTTCGGATAACTTGTCTAGCTTCTGTTCAAATCTGTCTAGGTATTCTTTTAAGTCCTGTTCAATGGTTACGCTCATCAGTGTTAGACTCCAATTGATACTAAATCCGAGTCTAATACTGAATCCGGGTCTAAAACCTCCTTTATCAATTTCCCGTTTCTGTCTTTTTCTTCCCCTGCTTCCCCTGCTCCCCCTGCTTCCCCTGCTTCCCCTGCTCCCCCTGCTTCCCCTGCTCCCCCTGCTCCCCCTGCTTCCCCTGCTCCCCCTGCTCCCCCTGCTTCC
>JBFRWF010000232.1:0-9239 GCA_051439465.1 Xenococcaceae cyanobacterium
TACTTAATAAATGAGGCAAACAATACTCTTGACAAGGCTTTCACCAATTTAAGAGGAGACCGAGGCCAAATTTCATCTGACCACTCTGGCAACGAAGTTTATTTCCAATAGTAGGGTGGGCATTGCCAAAAAATGTCCCATCGGTTTGGGGGTTTTTCACAAGCTAGCCCACCCTACGAAGATGATCTCATTTTAGAAATTTTCTGGGACTAAACTGGTTCTATATCATCTCGAAAGCTTATGGAATAAGGGTTTACACCATTATAATTCTAAATAGAACTCCAGTAATTAGATCCCTTTAAAGCCAACTTCCATGTCCATTTCTTTAGCCTGACTAACCTGGGGAACAACGCTGATCTGGGTACTCTGGCGCATCACTCCTATCTGGTTTAAGACAATACCACAGATAATCACGCCTCCTCCAATATATTGACCCAGAGTCGGCACTTCCCCCAAAATCAGATAAGCGGCCAAGATCCCAGCCACCGGATTGAAGGAGTTGGCTAAGGAAACTTCCGAGGCACTAGAGGCTTTGAGTCCAGCAAACCAAGATAATTGCCCCACCACGACAATCACCGCCCCATAAAAAAACATCCACTGCCATAAGAAGGGGGAGAAGATATCGATAAAATGAATCGGTCCAAATAACGAGATCGCAATCACAAAGAAAACGACAGTCGCGATAGCCGTCCTGAGGATACTAAAAAATCCCAAAGGGATATTGCGAAGGGTTACTTTGCTAATAATCGTGGCGATCGCCGCTGATATAGCTCCTCCTGCGACCATCAGCTCACCAGTTCCAATCTCCAGCTCACCCATGTGTATCATGTTTTCCTCTGGAACTGAAAGTAATACCGTGAAGACGACACCAGCAAAGGCAACAATGGCTCCAGCAATTACCCAAAGATTTACTCTTTCCCGTAGCAACAAGACGGATAACGCCAGGATCAGGGGTGGCTCGATGCGTCCAATCAAAACCACATTGTTGACCATGGTCAGCTCAAGAGCTATAAAAATTAAAGCGGGAGCAACAGCTCCGGCAAGGAAGGCTACTCCAATCAAACCGAGCCAATCTCTCCTGGAAAGCTGCTTGAGCAACTGGAGATTCAACTGTTTCCTGTAAACTAAAATCAGCAAGCTCAAGGCACAAAGATTGCCGACAAACAAAACATTGCAGAAGGAAATGGGATTGCGACCATCTATTAAGTTTTGCGCCCCAAGATCAGTTAACTTACGTGTGACAGCGTTAGCCGCAGCGAAGATGATAACAGCGATTAAGAGATAGGCTCGTCCCGAAATGCGACTAAATGCATCTGAGATAGTAGTCGGTAGTCTTGACATAAATTTCTAACCCAGTTGTTGTCCCAATTCTTGTCGCAGCCGATAGATAATTGTATTTGGTTGTACCTGATTGAGAATCTGTTGAATAACCGTACTCGGACCAAGAGGTTCCCAAGTACAGCCATGTTTTAAATATTCTTGGGCAACTCTACCAACAGCATAGGCACCATATCCAGCGATACCCCCTTGAGTCAGGGCAGTACTGGCATAGAGGGTAAGTGCAGCTGGACTTTCAAAAGCACTCACCACTGCTGCGCTACTTTTACCCAGCCCCAAAACAACACTACTGCCAATTTCGCCCAACAGCAACCCACCGGAACTAATGATAATTTTCCGCCAAAGTTTACCTGCTTCATAACTTGTCATAGGCAAACCATACAACCGTGCCAAAGCGCGAATCAGGGCTAAATCCGTCACCATTCCCCCGACAAGATCCAGAATCGCAATCGGATTAACGGCAACCGCTAAAGCTTTGTATTTGGAATATTTCCAGATAATTTCCTCGGCTTCGTCTTTGCGCAGTTCCAGGGTTTTTTTGGCAATGTTTGCCTCAGCATCCCTAGCTTGAAATAAGGAGTTGAGTGCCAGCAGCGATCGCCCCTCTCGATTCAAAATATTCAGAATTTTCTCTTTGAGTTCATCGATCTGGGGTGGTGGTGTTTCCCATTCCTGCGACACCCTACCATCTGGCCATTCTACCCGCACTTGCAGGGGTTGAGGTTCTGCTGCCACCATCACTATTTCATCAGTAGATAAGACCTGTTGTAAATTCTTACTACTGCTACCAGTTCCCAATTGTTGCAGTTGTCGGTAAATCGCCTTCCTATCTTTTTCCGGATAAAGGTCGATTTTGTTAAATACTAGAATCAGGGGCTTTTGACTCTGCCGCAGTTCACATAAAGCCTGATATTCAGTGCGGGTAATATCACCAGCCACCACAAATAAGATTAAATCCGATTGACGCGCTACCTCCCGCGCCATTTCTGCCCTTGCTTGCCCCTCAATTTCATCCAATCCAGGGGTATCAATCAACTCCACCTGCACTTTGCCAGTAGGGGGAGTCCAGCGCACGGACTTGGGCCATTGGGTGACACCGTGGAGGGGACCGGTTTGCAGGATTTTCTGCCCTAGCAAGGCGTTGACGACTGCTGACTTACCCCGGCTGACTAAGCCAAAGGCGGCAATTTTGATTACTTTTTGGTCGAGTTTGTCGATGGCAGATTTTAATGCCTGTAAATCCTTGCGCACTGCTGCTTGCAGTTCTACATTTGGGGGATGGTTCCAGTGGCGACGAAAGCTAGAATACCAGGACAGAGCTTGCTGCAAGCTGGCACGAGCTTGGTTGAAGTGGGTTTCTTGCTGTGATGAATTTTGAGTCAAGGTTGGATAGAGTAAAGATAGCTGATAAGTATATTTTGTTCTAATGATAGGTTAAGCGGTCACAACTTCTCAAAGCAGAGGCTGCCACCAATTTCGGTGAGTCAGATACCACTTAATTGTGGTACGGAGTCCTTCTTCTAAAGTTTGTGTGGGAGTCCAACCTAGTTCTATTTTAATTTTAGTGGAATTAATGGCATAGCGGCGATCGTGACCTGGTCTGTCTTTAACGAAGGTAATTAGCTTTTGAGCCGGACGCACTGGCAACTCAGGTGCTAAATCATTCATCAGTTCGCACAAAATATTAACAAGGTCGATATTTTTGACCTCGTTATTACCACCAATATTATAAGTTTCACCTTTTTTCCCCCGGTGGAGGGCCAAATCTAAAGCCTGACAATGATCGCCCACATACAGCCAATCCCGAATATTGAGTCCATCTCCGTAAACTGGCAGAGGTTTGCCTAGGAGAATATTTATACAAATCAGGGGAATCAACTTTTCGGGGAAATGATATGGCCCATAGTTATTGGAGCAATTAGTAATTATCGTAGGCAGGCCATAGGTATGGTAGTAAGCACGGGCGAGGTGATCGCTGCCAGCTTTGGAAGCAGAATAGGGACTGTTAGGAGCGTAGGGTGTGGTTTCGGTAAACTGAGGATCGTCAGAACCGAGACTGCCATAGACTTCATCTGTGGAAACATGAAGAAAGCGAAAGCCTTCTGGTTGTCCCTGATCCTCCCAGTGCTGTCGAAAAGCTTCCAGTAAGGTGAAAGTGCCGATAACATTAGTGCGCATAAAAGCATCTGGTCTCAAGATTGAGCGATCAACGTGGGATTCAGCGGCAAAATGAGCTACGATGTCAATGGCTTCTTCCTGGAGTAGGGCATCTACTAAAGGGCGATCGCAGATGTCTCCCTGGACAAAGCGAAAATTTTCCCATTGCGCCAAATCTGCCAGATTTTCAAGGTTTCCGGCATAGGTGAGGGCATCTAGGACAACCAGGCGATCGCTTGGGTAATGCTCGTGCCAATGATGGACAAAATTCGAGCCAATAAAGCCTGCACCACCAGTTACCAGTAAGCGGTGAGGTTCTCTTGCTCTTGGCTGTTCTTGTTCAGAAAATGTCATGGATATCTATCAAGAAAACATTAAACCCTTGCGTAGGGTGGGCTAGGTGGCGATAACTTATCCAACTAACCGGCTAACTAACTATCCGCCGTAGCCCACCAAAACCAAGCACTCTAGCTGTGTTAAGATTTATTTTATAAATACCCCCTAAAGATAAATTCTTCAACTGTCCTTATTGTCAATTCTTCTCTCGATCAGGAGGCAGAGCCTCCCATCAGACATTTATTCCGCAGACCCTAAAAAGAATATAGAGTAAAGGTTTCAGGGGATATGGGCAACTCGTTTAACTTTTGCTTAAATTTTATTTAACTTTTTCTTAACTTGACTATTTTTACCCATAGAATAATAAGTTAGTAATTATAGAACTGAATTATGAAACAACCTTCAAAAGAGCAAGCAAAAACCTTTGGAGACTGGGCATACTTAGCGATCGCCAAACACTTTCGCAAAATCCTCAAGCATGAATCTGAGGTACTCAAAGACAAAGATCCAGAGGAACTACACCAGATGCGCGTTGGGATGCGGCGGTTGCGAAGTGCGATCGCTGGTTTTGCCCCAGCACTGGACTTACCGAAAGCAGCAGGGGAGAGAAATGTTGGCAAAGTAGCGCGAATTCTGGGGACGCTACGAGATATAGATGTTTTAGGAGATGCCCTAAAAAATCAATACCAACCAGCTTTACCAGCTAAAGAACAAAAGCGCTTGAATAAGGCTTTAAAAGTGCTGGCAAAACAACGCAAACATGCATTTAAGCAGGTTCAAGCAATTCTCAGCGATGACCTTTACCAGAAACTGAAGCAAGGTTTTCAAAACTGGTTAGAACAACCGAGTTATCGAGAAATTGGAGAAATTTCAATTAACGATATTTTACCAGATTTACTCTTGCCGCAGATGAGTCAACTTTTACTTCATCCTGGTTGGCTAGTTGGGGTTCAAGTAGAAGCTGAAGAGATTAAATTTCCCGATGGGCTTCAAAAAAAGGAAGTAGAGCAGCTGTTAGATCGTCAAGGCGAGATTCTTCATGATTTACGTAAAGAAGCCAAGCGATCGCGCTATCAAATGGAGCTATTTACTCATTTTTATGGTGATACATACAATAATTATGTGAAAGATATCAAAAAAATCCAGACGGTTGTGGGTGAGATCCAAGACTGTTTTGTGCTAGCAGAGTTTCTCACAGAGGTCTTCGAGTCAGATATCAAAAGTCAAATGCCAACCCTTGCTACTCAACTGACAGCAACACGTTACCAAAAATGGCAGGAATGGGAAGTTCTACAGCGGCAATTTCTTAATCCAAAAATGCGACAAGACTTGCACATGACTGTGCTACAACCTACCTTAACTAGGTCAGAAACTGATGGAAAAGTCGATCTGGTTGTTTCAGAACCGACTACAGCAAGCTTAGAAAGCACAACAGTTGAAGCAGGTAGCTGATAGCCTTAATGTCCTAAAAAAATTGTATAACTGTAGCTTTGTGCTTGAGTATAGAGCAAGCATCAAAGCGGTAGTTTACAATAGGGAACAGGCAATAGGGAACAGGGAACAGGGAACGGGGAACGGGGAACGGGGAACGGGAAACGAGGAACGTGACTACTATAGCAGTCCTAATATATGAGTATAATAGTCAGGGTATGCTGCATCAGCCGCAATAATATACTCAGACTTAAGATTGCAAGAATTGACCGTATATGTGCGTTAGAACAGTTGTCTAATTGCCAATCTCCCCCCATCCAGGGGAATAAAATTGGTATAGGGTGGCTGTATCCCACCGCTAAAACATCGGGCGCGACAACTGCGTTGTCTTAAGTTGCCCTCGTTTGACGAAGCATTTTGCCTTCGATTTACGACCTGCTCTGTTAGAAAAGTCCCTGCTCAGGGAAAACTTAAAGTAAGACACGGAAGCGAGTCTATAAGTTGAAAGGATAGTGAGCACATTCTAGATAGGGGTTAACCATAACATTATGTCTATTGATAACAATATGCTTATTGGTAGAACGCTGCGCAGTCGGTACAGAATTATCAAAAATTTAGGCAGCGGTGGGTTTGGTGATACCTACTTGGCTCAAGATATTGATTTACCTAGTCATCCCCTCTGTGTAGTCAAACATCTTAAACCTAAAGACCCATCACCCGATGTTTTTCCCATTGCCAAAAACCTATTCAACAGGGAAGCAGAGTTTCTCTATCGCCTCGGTGAACACGATCAGATTCCCCGTCTGTATGCTCACTTTGAAGAGGGTGGTGAATTTTATCTGGTGGAAGAATTTGTCGAGGGGGACGATCTGAGTAAAGAACTTGTTCCTGGGAAGCCTTTGAGTGAGGAGCAAACTGTCAAACTGTTGCAAGAAATCCTAGAAGTTTTGGCAGAAGTTCATCAACACAATATCATCCATCGGGACATCAAACCGCCGAACATCATCCGACGTAAACGGGATAGAAAATTGGTGCTGATTGACTTTGGCGCAGTTAAGGCTCTCAGTGCTTTGAGTGTGAATTCCCATGGACAAACGAGTCAAACCGTTGGTATTGGTTCCCCTGGCTATATGCCCAATGAACAATCCAATGGTAAACCTAAATTAGCAAGTGATGTCTATGCAGTGGGGATGATAGGTATCAAAGCTCTAACTGGGGTAAAGCCTGACAAACTAAAAGAAGATCCGAATACTGGTGAAATCATCTGGCGTAACCAGGCACAGGTGAGTGATAGGCTAGCAGATGTTTTAAGTAAAATGGTGCGTGACCACTTTAGAGAGCGCTACCAGAATGCATCTGATGCTTTAGATGCGCTTATCCCTATTGTAGTTTCCCTAACGCCTTCACAAAAGCTGTCTACTGTTCCTTCTACCCTAGGGCAGTCTGCAACGCAACGAGTACCTTCCCCTAGCCAACCAACTTTACTCCAAAACCTTACTAAACTCCAAAATCTTACTAAAATATTACCTTCTACATCTTCTAAGTTTTCTTCTGCGAAGAAATTGCCGCTGCTCCTGGGGCTAGGGGTGATTACTGTTGTGATTAGTCTTGGGGCAGGCTATTACTATCGTCTGGCAGCAATTTTAAACAGTATTGAGCGCTCAAAAACCGATGGGAAATACTTTGAGTGTATTGAGCAAGCTCAAGCTGTTCCTCCTTCTTCACCCATCTCTTCCCAGGCGCAAGCTCTCTTGAATCATTGCCAAAAAGCTCAAGCAGAGGCAATTGTACACAGTATTGAGCGCTCAAAAACTGATGGGAACTACCTTGAGTGCATCAGTCAAGCTCAAGCTGTTCCTCCTTCTTCACCCATCTCTCCCCAGGTGCAAGCTCTCTTGAATGATTGCCAAAAAGCTCAAACAGAGGCAATTGTACACAGTATTGAGCGCTCAAAAACTGATGGGAACTACCTTGAGTGTATCAGTCAAGCTCAAGGTGTTCCTGCTTCTTCACCCATCTTTTCCCAGGTGCAAGCTCTCCTGAATGATTGTCAAAAGGCTCAAGCAGAAGCAGAGGCTCAAACAGAGAGTCATCTAGCTCAAATTAAGAAGCTAGCAGAAAATGGTCAATGGAAAGAAGCGAGCGCAGAACTTGATCAAATTTCCTCAAACAGTTCTTACTACGAAGAGGCTCAGCAACTTTTGGTTCAATACACAGAAAAACAACGCTTATACACTAAACTTGAAAATTACCTAGCAGCAGGAGAATGGAAACAAGCTGATGAAGAAACTTTTAATATAATGCTTAAAGTAGCAGAAAGAGAAGAAGAAGGTTGGCTCTCAGATAATTCCATCAACAACTTCTCCTGCCCAGACCTCCGACAACTCGACCACCTTTGGGTAAAATATAGCAATGAGCGCTTTGGCTTTAGTATACAAAATCGCATCTATCAAAGTTTGGGTTTCACCAGTGAGTACAATTACAAAATCTGGAAAACCTTTGGCGATCGCGTAGGATGGCGTGTGAACAACAGCTGGCTGTACTACAACCAACTCACTTTTAACCTCTCAGCAAATAAGGGACATCTCCCCGGATGGGATGGTTGGAGGGGCGTCGAGGCTAGCTCGTGGGCTTGGAAATCTCTTCTGGAGCGGTGTATGATAAATTAATGCTTGGTTTGAGAGAATAGGCAACAGGCAACAGGCAACAGGCAACAGGCAATAGGCAATAGGGAACAGGAATAAAGCAGCGGTTAAGCTCCAACATTTTTATTATCTATTTAATATTGTTAGCTTAGACCTAGATTTATCTGTCCAAATGCTACTCTAATCTACCCTACGGGAACGCCTACGGCGTACGAGAAGCCCTACGGGTTACGAGAAGGCTACTCTACGAGAAGGCTACTCTACGAGAAGGCTTCGCCTAGGGTGTTGATTTTGTTAAAGGCGGTCTCGGCGAAGCCGAGTGCCTACGGCAGCGCCAACAAGTTCATGCAACTTTTGTGTAATTACCCTCAGTGGAAAAAGCTACTTTTCTTTTAGAGAGCATAGATTGACCAAAGACTTCTTTTGACCAAGCAGCAACATCAGTGATCTGAATACTTTCCATTGCCTGGAGTACCTTGTCTGGAGTTAGTTCAGTAGTAGATAAAAAAAGTGTTAAAATCATTTCATTAATCTCCGAACACGGAGAAAATGAAGAAAAGATTTTGTATTTCCCAAAAATTGATTCAATTATATCTGATCTAGCCAAAAAAGGTCGATAGCTTGAGATTTTTTCTCCTTCTATATTTAAGTATTGACTGACTTTTTGTCTGCTTGATTTAATCCAAGGTGAATCTGAAAAATCCTCAGTTAATTCCAACCAGTCTTGGTGAGATTTTTGATGCAGTCCTTGTTGATTTAATTGCTTTTTAGCTAAGTCAAAAACTTCAAGAATTTCAGCATACATATGAAGTTCTTTTTCATAAGTAAATAACCAACCTAATTTTTCTAAAATTTTTCTTCGTCCTACTCCTGCTACCTGGGAAATTATTTTGCCCTTTTCTCGACATACTTTTTGCTCAATTTTATCAGCAATAAATTGACAAAGTGAATGCAAATTTGAAGCTTGTGTGCCAAGGCTTAAAGCCAGTTTAGATAAAGAAGTTTTGTCGATTTTTTCTCTTAATATAGACAGAGTTTCTCTATCTATAATAAACTTAGTACTAATAAGAGAAAAATCTTGTTTTTTCCAGTATTGAAGGACTTTTAGCCCCCAATTTACTAGAATATCTATATTATGATATCTAGCTTTAGACCGTTGCGCAGGCGGAATTAAAAACGATAATGCTGTTTGTTGGATTTGAGAGCGAGTCAAATTACATTGATGTAAAAACTCTTGAAATTTTTGATTTTTTGATAACTCTTGTTTTAACCATAAAGCGATTTGATGTGTAAAATCGTAAGTATAAATTATTTCAGGATTTTCATTTATAT
>JBFRWF010000233.1:0-10879 GCA_051439465.1 Xenococcaceae cyanobacterium
GATAACCTCCAATTTTATGACTGCCTCCTGGAAATTTATCTGTATATTCATCAAATATATAGTCATCTTCCTCTAAAAGGTTATAAAGTTCCTGCCCTACAAGCATTGGAAATTTATAGTCAGCAACACTAATAGGGAGAAATTTACTGGCAAACTTCAATGAGAAACATCCATTTAAAGGAAAATAGTCAGGGGACTCTGGTAAAAAATCAAAGTTGGTTATCAAGTTTTCAACTTGTAAATCTACATGTTCAAAATAAAAAATGCGGAAACCTGATTGTTGAGTAGGATCATCAAAATCCAACCCGTAGAGATCGTCATCAGCGATATAAAATTGTAAAATACCTTTTTCAGGAAAACCTTCTAAAGGAGGAACTTCGGCAAAATTTATTTGTGCGAGTAGGTAAAGATAGTCACCATAAGGATTTTGAGGATATTCAACTCCTTTGGGTAAATAGGGCAAACCGCCAAATTTACTTTGCCACCAAGTCAGCTCATCGCTAATTTCTGCCTTAATTTGAATATAAGGCTTTATGGTAGCCTCAATTTTCTCTCGATATTGTTCTAATTTTGGGGATAACTCAATATCTAGCTTATAACTCATTGGGCTGTTTAGATTAAGATGGGTTTAATAACTATTATATTCATAATTTTACTAAGGTAGAGTAGCTTATGGACTGACTTATCCGGGTTTGGACTATAGGTTATCCCCCCAATGCTGCGCCCCTAAAACTTTTCAAACACGCTCTAACTTGAGATTAAACCCTTAAGCGATCGCCCTGTGGACTCCTCACTCAATCCCTTACTCTGCACCAAAACCCCAAATCCACCCAATCCCACAGGATCTATCAGTTGATGGAGCGCATCGCGACGCTGTAGCACCTGTTGCAAATCAAACTTACCACTAGAGAGAGCACTCAGGCGATCGCCCAATCCCAGTGCCATCAAAAACATTCCCTGCTGGGTAAAACCCGCCTTCTGCAAGCCGCACAACTCTCCCTGACGCTCCAGGGCAGTAAAATCTACATGGGCAGTGATATCCTGATGCCCAATATAGCTGTAAGGGTTATCATGACGGCGATGCTGATAGTAGCACTGCAAGGTTCCCCGATACCGCTGGGGATGATAATAGCGTTGGGCAGTATAGCCATAATCAATGGTTAACACATATCCCCGCTGTAACCTTTTGGAAACTGTCTTCAACCAATTTAATGCCGCCAGATTCACTTCTGTGCGATAGCCATCTGGGTAATATCGAGAAGGTAAGTTAACTCCCACCAAGTTAAAATATTCTGCTAGTTGGGGAGTGGACGGTTTACCACTAACTTCTACAAACCCGTCTTCGGAAGTAGTGACATAGATTTCCTGTAGCTGTCCCTCTTCAATCACAATTTGATGCACTGGCAATGCGTCTACTAATTCATTGCTGAAATAGCAGCCAACGATAGAAGCTTCTGGGATTTCTGACCAATATTTCCAGCATAAGTTTACTTTTTTGTCAAGCCATTCCTGTAATAAATCCTGCTGTTGGGCAATCAGTCCTCCTGCCTGCTCGACGATGATGTATTCTAAGACATCGAGCAAGTCTGGATGATGCCGTTGTAAGTACTGGAAGATATCTGCTGCTAATAGCCCTTGTCCTGCTCCCATTTCTACTAGAATAAAGGGGGCTGGATGTCCGAGAATCTCCCACATATCCACAAATTGCTCGGCGAGTAACTCACCAAAGTCTGCACCGAGGGAGGGAGAGGTAAAAAAGTCTCCTTGGGAGCCAATCTTGACAATACCGGAGGAATAGTAGCCATGCTGGGGATGGTATAGTACTAAGTCCATATACTCGGCGAAGGTAATTCGCTGTTGGGGGGATGCGGTGATGCGATGGGCAATTATGCTTTGTAGGGGTTCAGAGTTGGAGGTGGGTGACATGAATTGTGCTGGTTTTGTTAGTGTTTTATACAATGAATGGAACGCGGATAACACGGATGACGCGGATTTTCACAGATAAAAATCCGTGAATATCAGAAGAATTACTAAGTTTACTGATTTTAGCTATGTCTGCGGGTTCTTTTGAGAAGAATAATCTAGGTTGGCAGTTATATCAGCTGGGACAACGAATAGGGGAGTGGTGGGAACTACAAACTTACAAAGTTGCAGATAATATACCGGATATACCAGGGTTATCGTGGCTGGATTCTGAAATATTTTGGATGATTGCTAAGGTAGTCTTTTGGTTAATTTTAGCTTTACTGTTAATCTGGGCTGCATTGCAGATTATTGGGCTGGTGAGTCCTTATCTTTATACTCTGAGAAATAAACTGAGTCAGGCAGTTGAGAGGGAGACGAAAACGGCAGTTAAGGAGTTATCGGTTACTGGTTGGTTGGGGCGATCGCGGAAATTTCAGCAACAGGGTAATTACCGGGAAGCCTGTCTGTGTCTATATATGGCTACCCTGCAGCGATTAAATGACAGTGGCATTGCCCCTCACCAACCCAGTCGCACCGATGGAGAATATCTACAATTAATTCAGCAGCTACCCCAGCCGATACCATACCAAACTTTGCTGCTCACTCATCAGCAGCTATGTTTTGGTAATGCTGAGGCTTCACCCTCGGTTTTTGAGGAATGTCAGGAAGCTTATAGAGAGATTGAAGCTAGATGAAAATTTCTAAGGGGCGGTTATGGTTATTCGGGGCGATCGCACTTGGAGCAGTTATTATCATTACCTTCTTGGCTGCTCCTGCCAATAATAAGCTCAATAGTGGTTCTACCTATAGTCGTGGCCCAGATGGCTATGGTGCCTGGTATGCTTTTATGTCAGAACGGGGAATCCCTATCCAGCGCTGGCAAAAACCCTTCCAGGATTTAGTTAATAGGGAGGATGTCGAACCCCCAATTACCTTGTTGCGCGTCTACAGCAGATTAACACCGAGACGGCTTTCTAAATCAGAGCGAGACTGGGTTGAAAGGGGCAATAACTTAGTGATTTTGGGAGTCCGCGAGCCAGTTACAGAAGCTCCCTTTAGTACCCAGCAAGATAGCCCAGCAGGAAGGGTTAAGATTGACACGGGGCGGCGGAAGATTTATGTTAAGGAAGAAATTTTAGGCGATCGCTTTGGTGCAGTTGTTTGGGAAGAGAAGCTTGGCAAAGGGAGAGTTATTTTTGCAACTACTCCCCATCTAGCCGCCAATGCCTATCAGGATATCCAGGACAACTATAAATTTCTAGCGCAACTTGTCACCAAATATGAGCTACCTGTGTGGGTAGATGAATACATCCACGGTTACAAAGATGTAGAGGTAATCGCTCGCGAGACAGGGGAAAATTTATTCAGTTATTTAGCCACCAAACCCATTTTTCTAGCTTTGGTGCAAGGATTGATCCTCCTATTCGTCGCCATCTGGGCAGGTAATCGTCGTTTTGGAGCGCCCATAACTTTATCCGCACCAGTGATTGACAATAGCAAAGCTTACATCCAAGCTTTAGCAGGTGTCTTGCAAAAAGCAGGTAGCACAGAATTTGTTTTGGATACTGTGGGCAAAGAAGAACAGCGGCAACTACAAAAGGCATTAGGATTAGGGGAGGTTCTACTGAATCATAAATCCCTGGTAGATGCCTGGGTGCAGCAAACAGGGCGTGCAGCTTCAGAATTGGAACCTCTGCTCAAAGCGCAATCTCGAAAGCGTCGCATGAGGGAAATAGACTTGCTAGGCTGGTTGGATAAATGGGAGCAAATCCGTCGCCAAGGGGGTGATTGGTGACTAGTGATACTGAATCCGGATCTAAAACCCCCTTTATCAATTTGCTGTCTTTTTCTTCCCTGCCTCCCCTGCTCCCCCTGCTCCCTGTTCCCTGATCCGAAGTTCCCTGATCCGAAGTTCCCTACTTTTGCCTTTTGCATGCAAGCCTTTTGCCTTTGAGCGAAGCGAGTCCCTGTTCCCTGTTCCCTGTTCCCTTAAATGATAAAAGATAACGCTATATTTAAACGCCTTGGTCAAACCCTTGATAAAATAATTGTTGGTCAATCTACCCTGGTGCAGCAGTTACTTGTAGCACTACTCAGTGGTGGACATGTAATTATCGAGGGAGTACCAGGCACAGGCAAAACCCTCCTGGTTAAAGTGCTGGCAAGGCTAATACAGGCAGATTTCCGGCGGGTTCAGCTCACACCGGATATTTTGCCATCGGATATCCTGGGAACAAATATTTTTGACCTCAATAGCCGCAGTTTTACCCTCAAAAAAGGACCAATCTTTACCCAAATATTGCTAGCGGATGAAATTAACCGCACGCCCCCGAAAACTCAGGCAGCACTGCTAGAAGCAATGGAAGAGCAGCAGGTGACGTTAGATGGGGAGACTTTGGCTCTGTCTGAGCTATTTTGGGTGATTGCCACTCAAAATCCTTTAGAATTCGAGGGAACTTACCCTTTACCGGAGGCTCAGTTAGACCGATTTTTGTTCAAACTGGTAGTAGATTACCCAGATTCGGCGGCAGAAAAGCAAATGTTGCTCAATGTTCAGAAAGGGTTTCAAGCTAAACGAGTTGACTTAGATCGTCTCCAGCCTCTAGCAACGGTGGAGCAGATTATTAGCGCTCGTCAAGCTGTGCAAGAAGTTAAAGTTGAAGAAAATGTGTTGGACTACCTGCTGGCTTTGATGCAGCGCACTCGCAAATATCCCGATCTATTGTTGGGAGCTTCTCCTAGAGCGGCTGTGGCTTGGTTGCAAACCAGTAAAGCCAAGGCTTGGCTATCAGAGCGAGATTATGTCACTCCTGATGATGTTAAGGTTGTTGCGCCACCTCTGCTGCGTCACCGCTTGATTCTCAAACCAGAGGCGCAGTTAGATGGCTTGCAGATTGATGCTGTAATTGCTTCGTTATTGAAGCAGGTAGCAGTGCCCAGATAAGTAATGCGTGCTACTTTTCCTGAAACCAAGCAATCTAGTGCAGCGCGGCGAAAATAACCCACCAGCTAAGGGCGGCCCAAAGCCTTAATCCAAAATACTTTTGACTTTTGAATAGGTGACTTTTGACTTGGGCGCAGCGGCACTAGCTTGCGTAGGGTGGGTTAGGCGGGGATAAATTATCTTACTAACCTGCTAACTAACTATCCGCCGTAACCCACCAAAGACTTAACCCTATAAATAAGCAAACTCTTAAACTACAACGGCAAACACTGCTTTAGGATTAAATTATGCTCAGACTCTATGATTTTTTGCCTTCTGGAAATTGCTACAAAGTCCGTCTTCTCCTGACACAAATTGGTATTCCATTTGAAAAAATAGAGATTAATATCCTTAAAGGGGAAAGCCAAACGCCAGAGTTTTTAAGCAAAAATCCCAACGGTCGCATTCCCGTTTTGGAAACAGAGAATGGTCAATTACTTTCCGAATCAAACGCCATTCTTTTCTATCTGAGCGAGGGAACTGAGTTTTTTCCCAATGACCCTTTTGAACGGGCAAAAGTGATGCAATGGTTATTCTTTGAACAGTACAGCCACGAGCCTTATATCGCCACCTCCAGATATTGGATTTCTATCCTGGGCAAGGCGGATGAATATAGGGATGCCATCAAGCAAAAATCTGAACCTGGTTACGCAGCCCTATCTGTGATAGAAAAGCATTTAACAGATCGCCGTTTTTTTGTTGGCGATCGCTACACAATTGCTGATATTGGATTGTTTGCGTACACCCACATAGCTGATGAAGGCGGATTTGACTTGACAAGATTTCCTGCTATCCTGGCTTGGTTAGAACGAGTGAAAGCTCAACCCAGACACATCCCTATCCTTCAAGCTTAAGAGGGTATTTATCAAATAATTAATCCAGCTAGATTCCTTGGTTTTGGTGGGGTACGGCGGATAGTTAGTTGGCAGGTTAGTAAGATGAAGTTATCCCCGCCTAGCTAGGGTGTTGATTCTGTATCCCATAATTAACTCTGTTTTTAGCAGGGAGCAGGGAGCAGGGAGTAGGGAGAGTAATAATTTCAGATGTTATTATTAACAGAAAAAGTGCATGAACTTCTCTTTATTCTAAGTAGTCGGACATAAATAAACAGCAGTGTGTTAACTTTCGTAAAGTTAACCAAAAAGGATAGTAACCAGCAGGCGATCGCTTTTGACATTAGTAGAAGGCTAAAGGGCGATCGTATTTGAATTGGTAGTGATAGAGATGGGGGTGAGGGGTTTGTAGGGGTGCAAGGCTTGCACCCAAACCTCTTCAATTAAAAATAGAGATTGGGCGTATGCCATACGCCCCTACATAATTACTAAAGGGAATGAAAAGTTGTGTGAATTTCTCTTTTCAAATTAATCCCAAATTCAACAGCCTACCGCCTAGCCCACCCTACCCAAGGTTTAATATTTTCTCTTCCCTATTCTTAAGAGGGGATTTATCAAATAAATATTAATCCAGCTAGATTCCTTGGTTTTGGTGGGCTACGGCGGATAGTTAGTTGGCAGGTTAGTAAGAGAATTTATCCCAGCCTAGCCCACCCTACGTAAGGTTTAATATTTTCTCTTCTCTATTCCCTATTCCCTATCTCCTTGGGTAGACTAAAGAGGACTGTCTCAAGAAACTGCCTGACTCTGAGGAAGAAAATTATCAGCTGCATGCAGTACACTGTAGGGGGACGGCATCTGATAACTTTTGACTTGATCGAGATTTACATACGCCGTGCCCCTACCAAGCACCTCTTATGTGTTAGAGGTTCAGGGTAAAACATGTTAGTGAAATCAAGTATAATGTCATTAGATTACACTGCTGGATGCGTAAATTTTCGGGATGTTGGGGAATTTATTAACTTTATACTAGGTCAGGAAGTTTTACCAGCAGGGAGATTATTTCGTGGTGGTAAAATTGATTTTGTTGAAGAACATTCTCAGATTGGATTCGCCGCTTCAATAATTAACTTAAGACGGGTTCGAGACTCTGAGAAATTTAAGGCTGCCTATTTTCACTTCCCCATCTCTAACGATTATGAAAAATATCATACATTTGATAAAATTGTACGCAGATGGTTAAATGATGTAATTGGGCTTCTTGAAGAAGAGACGTTAAAATATCCCGTCTTAATCCACTGTACATCGGGAAAAGACCGTACTGGGGTGGTTATAGCTGCTATCTTGAAGATTATGGGTGTCCCCGATGAGGCAATAATAGAAGAATATCTACTCAGCAATGGCGAAGTTAAGCGAGAGTGGATAGAAAAGGCTTTGATAGGGATTGGTGAACCCAAAGAGTATTTCAACAGGATACAAAGTCTTGACAAGATAGTTGAAAATTTAAAAGGCGGCTAAATTAATCCAAAATACAAAATCGATATGATTCCCTCACAACGCCTCTACCTTCTCTTGCTGTTGGGAATGGCGATCGCTCTCGGACTAGCTACTATTGTGAACCTACAGGTAAGCCTAATCGCCACCCTGCTGTTCGATCTAATTGTCCTCGGCTTAGCTATTTGGGATGGACGACGGGTAAAATCTCACCGGGTGCAAGTGACGCGCACTCCTTTGCATAAGCTTTCCATTGGGCGGGATAATCCGGTTGTTCTCTCAGTGCGATCGCCCCCTCAATTTGCTCGAATTCTCCTGCGCGACTCTTATCCGTTAGGGTTTGAAGTTTCTACCCAGACGTTTCAAGTCACCCTCAATCCTAACAGCACTCAGGAACTAATTTATACTATCCACCCGGATAGTCGGGGTGAGTTTCAGTGGGGAGATATACAAGTGCGGCAGTTGAGTCCTTGGGGATTAGCATGGCATGATTGGAAGATCCGGGCAAGTCAGAAAGTAGCGGTTTATCCAGATTTGGTGGGGTTGCGATCGCTCTCTATTCGCCTCACCCTAGAAAATACTGGTACCATGCGCCAAGCTCGACGTCTAGGTCAAGGTACTGAGTTTGCCGAACTGCGGGAATATCGCACCGGTGACGACACCCGCATCATTGATTGGAAAGCCACTGCCCGCTGCAGTCGCCCAGTGGTGCGGGTATTAGAGCCAGAACAGGAGCAAACCCTAATTATCTTACTCGACCGGGGACGGCTGATGACAGCCCAGGTACAGGGAATGAAGCGGTTTGATTGGGGCTTAAATGCTACCTTGTCTCTGGCATTGGCTGGGTTAAATCGGGGCGATTTCGTGGGAGTCGGAGTCTTCGATCGGGAAGTGAAAACCTGGATTCCTCCGGAACGAGGTCAACATCAACTTTCTAATCTCATTGAACGCCTCACTCCCATTCAACCAGTATTGCTAGAACCAGACTATGTTGGTGCGGTGACAAGACTGGTGAATCAGCAAACCCGTCGCGCCTTGGTGGTTCTGATTACAGATTTAGTGGATATCACCGCCTCTGCTGAACTTCTTGCCGCCTTGGGAAGGCTTGCGCCCCGGTACTTACCTTTTTGTGTCACCCTGCGGGATCCTCAGGTCGATCAAATAGCTCATACCCCTACTCAAGAAGTTGAAGCTGCTTATGCCCGTGCTGTTGCTCTAGATTTACTCGCCCAGCGCCAGGTTGCTTTTACTCAGTTGAAGCAGAAAGGCGTTTTCGTGCTAGATGCACCAGCTAATCAGATTAGCGAGCAGTTAGTTGACCGCTATCTGCAACTTAAGGCTCGCAATCTCCTTTGATATCAAATATCTTTCCTAGTCTCTAAAATAATGATTAAAAATTCTCCTAAAGCACCCCACTCAATCAGACTGGTGCTAAATAATCGCGCAGCCAACGATAGCCGCCTCAGAGAGGCAGTGAAAAACACCCGCGCAGAGGGTCATGAGGTCGAGATCCGAGTTATTTGGGAAGCGGGAGACGCAGTCCATTTTGCCTCCGAAGCAGTAGTTCAAGGAAGAGACATAGTAGTTGCAGCCGGAGGTGATGGAACGCTCAATGAGGTGATTAACGGCGTATTGAGTAAGGATACAGACAAGCGCTGTGCGGTTGGCCTGTTGCCCTTTGGGACGGCTAACGACTTTGCCTCCGGGTGCGGCATCCCCCTCGAGGATCCTATTAGTGCTCTTTCACTCATTGTCAATTCCACACCAATCCCTATCGATCTGGGGAAGGTAAATGATCGTCTGTTTATCAACGTTGCCAGTGGAGGCTACGGCGCGCGGGTAACGACAGACGCTCCCCCAGAAGCGAAGCAGCTTTTTGGAGGGTTTGCCTACCTGCTGAGTGCGCTCACCCAAGTCCCCAATATTGCCGGACAACAGACGTGGTTAAGTGCCCCAGACTTTGAATGGGAGGGCTTGATGATCGGATTGACGGTGGGCAATGGAGTGCAGGCAGGAGGGGGATTTCGGGTGGCTCCTCAGGCACTGCTGAATGACGGTTTACTCGATCTTCTGGTACTCCCAGGTCTTCCCTGGCAGGAATTAACGAGATTAGTTGATGATCTGCTTCTGGTGCACCCCAATCTCCCCTGGCAGGAATTAACGGGATTAGTTGATGAACTGCTTCTGGTGCGCCCCAATCTCCCCTGGCAGGAATTAACAGGATTAGTTGATGACCTGCTCAAAAAAAACACTGATGTCAATTTCGAGCACCTCATCTATCGACAACTTCCCTGGCTTGAACTTACCACTGCTGATGAACTACAGGTGAATCTTGATGGCGAGCCACTTAAAAGTAGACATTTCTGCTTTGAAGCCTTGAGCAAGCGGGTGCTTTTTTGCCTCCCGTCTTCGGCACCGCTTAGCCGCAATTAGGGGATTTAATATTATACCAAATCCGAGTTAAGTAAGTAGTTGGACATAAATTTTGTCACCAGAGTTAAGAAATGTAAACAGCCTCAATGCATTACTGTTGCCTGTTGCCTATTCCCTGTTCCCTGTTCCCCGTTCCCTGTTCCCCGTTCCCTGTTCCCCGTTCCCTGTTCCCTGTTGCCTATTGCCTGTTCCCTGTTCCCTGTTGCCTGTTGCCTGTTCCCTGTTGCCTGTTGCCTGTTCCCTGTTGCCTGTTGCCTGTTCCCTGTTGCCTTTGTTAACAACCGTTCCTAAAAATGTCGGCAAATCTAGCACTACATCGTGAGCCGAACAGTCTTGCTCACTCAAGCTAAGGAATCTCACCTTAGAGCAGAAGTGCTACGCTTCCCACGAGTCCTAGTAGGGTGCAGTCAAAAGTAGTTGGTTTAGGGAACAGGCGCTGCCTTCGGCACCGCGTAGCGGCACGTAAACGACACCCGAACATGTCACCTTTGCACCGGGAGGAATTAGTTAGCGGACAATATCCGCTAACTAATTTCTTGAATTCTCATTTTGGTTGAATTTTAAACAGCACAAAGCTAGAGTCCTTGAGGTAAAGCTCTAAAAATTTATGGTTAATTTAAAAAAGAAGCTTGCGCTTGCTCTAAGCATCAATTATTGATGAGGAGAGGACAAAATTAAGCCAATTTTTTCAACGTTATATAATTACAAAAATTAGACCACCAATCATTTGCGCGGATAACTCGTAAAGCTAACATCGGATTAATGGTATCGGGATGCCAAGTTGCTCCCGGTATTTTTAACCGTTTTTGGGGGATGTATCGATGGGCACTCTCAACTTCCCCTGAACCAATAGGTAAGCCAAGGTCGCGGAATTTATTATAGTGGACAGATGACTGAAAACGTTCTAAATAGTCAGCTAAAGTTTGAACTCGCTTCTCGCCTTTCGCTCGATACTTTTTCAGCTTCTTAATAATTTTTTCAACTAGACCAACATTAATTAAATACAGCAAAGAACTTACACAAAGTTTTCTGATTTCTCCTGTAAACTCCATAGCATCCACCCCCTCATAAAGATGTTGTTTTAGATGAGGACGATCTAGAATAAACTGTAGCTTAGGGAACTGAGTTTCAAGAGCTTCTTTTAGTCCGATAGCTCCATCAGCTATGGCAT
>JBFRWF010000234.1:0-12965 GCA_051439465.1 Xenococcaceae cyanobacterium
TCTCCCCCTCTCCCCCTCTCCCCCTCTCCCCCTCTCCACAAGGGTTTCAATACTTATGGGTAAGGGATAGCTTTTTAAGGCGGGATCAAGGGATTATCGGGGTTCTGGGAGGGAATCAAATTGATGAGCAATGCCCACCTTACATATTTTGTTGATACTCTTCGAGCAAATCAATCAGGTTTACCTGACATTGCATCGGCAAAAGGTCAGCTAAAGGAAGTTCCACTTTGCCGCCACCTAATTTAACTGGAATTTCTCGGAGAATTTGCAGCACCTTATCTTCATTGAGGGAATTATCCTCTAAAAAAGGATAAACCCGTTTAGCAACAACTGTGTGCAGATGAGCATCTGATAAGTAGAGATGCCACTTAGCCACATCGATGTAGATATTTTCGCCAATTTCAACAGCAAGGGCTTCGATTTCTTCGGTGATGTTGGAGTTAGTCATTGGATTTTAGGGAATAATTTGCGATCGCCAGAATATAAATCAAATGAAACAATAACACTACCGCCCAAATTCCTGTCACCCATATTGCCCAAGGCCATGTAACAGCCTTGATATTGTGGACAAACCACAAGCCAGAATTACAGGCGGCAAAAATGCCCACATGGACAGCAAAATTCATCCGGTCATCCAGACGTCGATATTCAGGGTCTTTACGGTCGGGTTTACGGGGCCAACGAGGGGGCATAGATTAATCAGTTTGTCAGTGTTTGTCCTTTAACTCAATTCTAAATCCTCAACCTAAGTCTTCTTCCCAAAAATAATCTCCAGATTTGCCGCCAGTTTTACTCAGTAAGCGAATTGACTCAATCTGAATCGACTTTTCTAGGGCTTTCGCCATATCATAAAGAGTCAGTGCCGCCACTGAAACCGCTGTCAATGCTTCCATTTCCACCCCCGTTTCTGCTTTAGTTCTCACCAAAGCCCGAATTTGATATCCAGGCAGTTCAGAATCAGGAATTAGCTGCACCTCCACTTTATGCAAGGGTAAGGGATGACACAAGGGAATCAACTGAGCTGTCTGCTTTGCTGCTATAATGCCTGCCAGTTTTGCAGTTCCCAAAACATCCCCTTTCGGGGCATTGCCCGCTTCAATCGCCTCAAAAGTTGCCCTTGACATCCGCACCTGACCCCCTGCAACTGCCTCGCGTCGGGTAGACTGCTTACCAGAGACATCCACCATCTGAGCTTCACCTTGAGCATCCAAATGGGACAGCTTTTGAGTCGAAGGTGTTTTTTGAGTCATTTTTGTTGACACATAATCGTGAAGATGTGATATTATAATAATCTGGTGAGTAAGTTAAGCGCACCTAAGGGCTTGTAGCTCAGTGGACTAGAGCACGTGGCTACGGACCACGGTGTCGGGGGTTCGAATCCCTCCTAGCCCGTTAATCAATTTTGAATTTTGAGAGTCTTCGAGATCCTTCGGGTAAGCAGTACAGACTTCATCACTTAGGGACTTCATTTGATGAGGCTAATCCAAGGCATAGACGTCCTTTTCCTGACCAATGGCAAAGCGAAGGGAATGGGTAAGGTTTTTGTTGGACTGGGTGAGAAAAACCAGCAATGCCAATAGAGCCAGGCAAGCAGTTAGAGAGAACATTCCCCGGTAGCCAAAAATTACTGCCAAAGAGCCTAAAACTGGACCGGCGAGGGCAATTCCCACATCAAACCCACTGATGCACAGAGCATACACCTGACCTCGTTCCGCCGCATAGGAACGGTCAGAGATCAGGGCGAGCATCATGGGGATCAGTATACCGCCCCCCGCCCCTTCAGCCACAGCAGCGGCGATGAAAGCAGTAGGAGTCTGAGCAAAGACTAACAGCAGCATTGATAGCCCATAACAGACTAAACTGCCCGTAATAAATAATCCTCGACCATAGCGATCGGAGGCTTTACCCGCAAAGATGCGGACAGAAAAACTGGCGATCGCCGCCGCCGTGTAAAATAACCCAGCATTGAAATCAACCTCCAACTGCCGGATAAATAAAGGTAAGAATGCCAATAGCGCCCCAAACAACAAACCAATCAGCAATAAAATCACCGCAGGAACCAGCAAGGAGGGACTCCTCACAAGCTGCCAGAAACTACGATTCGGTTTGCTCTGAGAATCTTTTTGATCATGTAAAGTTTCTTGCCTACTTGCTTCCCTCACCTGACTCGCTAACACGAAAGCCAGGAATCCTGAACTTGCAGATACCAGAAACAAAGGTGTGTAACTAACAGAAGCTTGCAGAAATCCCCCTAAAGCTGGTCCCACTGCCATGCCAGTCGGTACAGCTAAGCTCATGTAACCAATCAACTCGCCCCGCTGCTTTACCGGGGACAAATCCACAACTAAGGCACTATATCCCGTGGTAAAAGCAGCAATACTAATACCGTGGAACGCCCGCAGTGCCATTAAGACATGAATTGACTGCGCTAATAGGTAGCCTATAGGGGCAATTCCCGCCACAACAGTACCAATTAGCACCACCAACTTACGACTACGTTTATCAGCCAGTTGCCCCAGCCAGGTTCGGGAGAGCAACAGCCCAATGGCAAAACAGCCCATGACTAGCCCTACCTGCTGTGTCGTCCCGCCAACATCCTGGATATAAGCTGGCAGAGTTGGCAGCATAGAAGTCAAACTCGTCCAGAACAAAAGACCAGCAGTGAATAAAATTAGCAGATTCTGCAGTTTGTCTGGTTCTAGGGTTTTAAAGGTGTTCACAGGCTTAATGTCTCTGGGAAACTTTTTTGGGGACTGCTCTGAGTCATAATATCTTAACTATTCTTAACATTTTCTCAACTTTATTGGAAAGGGGGAAAGTTTGATCCCAAATCCGGGGTTTTCTACATCAGGTGCAAGATCTGAGTGAAACCGAGGAGTCGTACACCAGCAAAGCTAGTTTTCGCTTACGATGATTTTCTGCCTACCTTTGGGGAGAAACCTGAAACCCTTATTATTTCCTAAGTTTGTGCTCTACTGAAATCGCGTTCCCAGGCAGAGCCTGGGAAGGAGTCCTGGAGAGGGTTTCAAGACTTATGGGTAAAGGATAGGTCTTTCAAGTGGGGGAGATGCTAATCGTCTACTACTTCTAAAGTTTTTGCAAGAAAACTAGCACGACAGGCATGACGCTGAATTTTACCACTAGAAGTTTTGGGGATGCTTCCAGGTTGTAGCAACAGGGCAGCATAAACTTGCAAATCGTGATGTTTTGATACCGCTCGCCGGATAGATTGGAGCAACTCCTTTGTATCCAGCGAATGGTGCTTTCGAGAATTGTCAGTAGAGTAAGCCCCCTGCCGACGACGCTTCCGATAACGACGTTCCACCTCCGCTATAACAACCAACTTTTCCTCACCAGCAATATTCACCGAAAACCCAGCCGAACAATTTGGCCTGATTAAGGGGTGACTTTGCTCCACTGTCCATTCAATATCTTGGGGATAGTGGTTGCGACCATTAATGATAATCAAATCCTTCAGGCGGCCGGTAACAAATAGCTCCCCGTCCTCTAAGAATCCCAAGTCGCCGGTGCGCAGAAAAGCTCCCTCTCCCGTATTCGCCAGGTAGGCGCAGAAGGTGAGCTCTGTTTGTTCAGGTTGATTCCAGTAACCCTGGGCAATGCTGGAACCTGACACCCAGATTTCTCCCACTTCATTCGAAGCACATTGGGTTAGCTTCTCGGGATGGACAATAATAATTCGCTGATCTGACAAGCTTTGACCACAGCCAACCAGTGTACGGGTATTATTTTCACCTACACTGGCTGGGACTATCTGATTTTTCTCCAGTGCCCCTGCCTGGACAGTTTTGGACACAATCGGGGCTTTTTTGAGGCCACCAGAAACAATTAAGGTTGCTTCGGCCATTCCATAGCAGGGGTAGAAAGCCTCTCGGCGAAAGCCACAAGGCTCAAAGATGGTAGCGAACCGTTCCAGGATCTCATAGCTAATAAGTTCAGCGCCGTTAAAGGCTACGTCCCAACTGCTCAGATCAAGAGTTGTTAGTTGTTCGGGCGTCACCTTGCGACTTACCAGGTTGTAAGCAAAGTTTGGCCCTCCACTGCTGGTAGCTCTATATCGGGAAATTGCTTGCAACCACCGGATGGGACTTTGCAGAAACATCATTGGCGACATAAGAGTGACTGGAAAACCGCCATAGAGAGGTTGCAGCACTCCTCCGATCAGCCCCATGTCGTGGTACATTGGCAGCCAACTCACTACACTGCTGTTGGGGGTGTGCTCAAAACACTGATAGATCAAGCCCAAATTGTGCAGCAGATTGCTGTGGGTAATCATCACCCCCTTCGGCGCAGCCGTCGAGCCAGAGGTGTACTGGAGGAAAGCCAAGGTGCTGCCCCTCAAATCTGGAGACTGCCATTCAATAGCTAAGTTGTCGGCAATTTTGTCGGTGACTAGCCAGCGCAGAGTCTTCAATTCTGGAGTCTGGGCAAACCGTCGCTCCAAATTGGCCAAGACGAACTTGGTGGTGAGGGCAGCATGAGCTTGGACATCGGCTATAATTCCCTGGAGGCGGGATACAGAGCGGTTGGCTCTAGGCGGATAAGCGGGGACAGCTACGACACCGGCGTAGAGGCACCCGAAAAATGCGGCAATGTATTCTAGACCAGGCGGGTAGAGTAGCAAAGCCCCTTTACCCGGTGGGCAAAATGATTGTAGGTGGACGGCGATCGCCCGTGCCTGTCGATCTAACTCTCGATAAGTGAGGCTGACTGCTTTGGTTTCTCCATCCACTAAAAAGGTATAGGCGGTTTGCTCAGGCTGGTGGAAAGCTCTGTAGCGCAGGAGGTCTACTAAAGTGTCTGCCTTGAAGGTATTTTCCGAACAACTCATTCACTCTTCAGTGATTTTTTCAGTAAATTTATATCATTATTTCTTAAAATGTTCAGAGAACCATTAACATCGGGGAATGCGCTTCATTCTGTTCAAATAGATCCAGAAGTAACTTCTGCCTTGGCGGAGTCCGCCGCAGGCATTGCATCCGGGAGTTCTTTCTCCACCCGCAGCAGTCGCGAAGATCGACAGCTCACAATCGTTGCCAGTATGTTTAGCATTCCTATCAAGATGAACAGCAAGCCTATGCCGCGTCCTGGCCCAACACCGATGATTTTTCCAATACTGCTTGTCAGGAGTCCGTCAGTGGCCAGTAGAGGCTCAAATATATGGTCTACCAAAGGCCCTGTGAAAATGTAGGCGAGTATTGCTAATGATTTTTCCAGCATGAGCTGTAGGGCAAAGACCCGCCCCTGCAAATTGAGGGGAACTTTGCTCTGCCAGATAGTCCGATTACAACTAACAATGATTGGATAGGCAAATAAGTAACCAAACCCCCCCACAGCGGCAACAGATATGGAGGGCTTTAATCCACCCAGACACAACAGAATGCCCTGTAGTGATACGAAGAACAAAATTCCGTGCACGCGACGCTTTGGTCCTCCCCACGTACTCATCACAACACTACCGAGCAGCATTCCGCAGCCAGCAATGGATAATACAATCCCAAGTTCTGCACTGGAGCCAAGATTTAACACCAGCGGCCAGAACAAAACCTGAATCATGCCCTCAGTGAAGTAGATAACTGCAAATAACATCAGCAACGCTAACAGACCTTGCCTAAAGGCGATGTAATGCCATCCGGAGAGTATTTCGCGCAGTAGTTGGCGTATGCTCGCCTTTCTGTGATGGGTGTGATTGATGCTTGTGTTCTTGGGAAATCGAATGCTCAGCAATGTTACCAGGGCAAAAACAAAAGTAATATAGTCAATCAGGAGGATGCCCTGGATCTGAATGATTCCCACTAAGAAGCCCGCCATTGCTGGTGAAAGAAGCTTCGCAGTTGCCCTCGAAGCTTGCACCATGCCATTGGCGCGGCCCAGATGTTGCTTAGGGACAAGCTGTGTAGTGGCAGCGGCATAGGCTGGCCATTGGAAGGCATTAAAGATGGAGTTGACTACAACAGCAAGGTAGATATGCCAAATTTCCAGGCTATCTGAGAGCACCAACACCATAATCATTAGCGTGCTTAACCCTGCCACGAAGTCGCTGAGAATCATCGCCCAGCGACGATCCCAACGATCTACAAGCGCACCTGCTAAGGGTGAAATAATGATTTTTGGTAGATAAATGAACAAAGAAATCAGGGCAAACTGCGTGACTGATCCCGTTTTCTGGTATACCCATACGCCTAGGGCAAATTCGGTGAGAGCCGAGCCCACAAGGGATACAATTTGTCCTAACCATATGAGAAGGAAAATCCGCATAAAGCGTGCCTTTTAGTTACGATAGTCGTTTTCAGAGTTGGTAGCAGGTAGAATATTAAACAAGCAGGTCGGATTACACCTTACTATGCAAAATTTTGTAAAGGCAAGCCCAACACAGAGGTTTTGAGCTTGTAAAGGCTCCCCTCTCCCAATACTGCTCGGTTAAGAAAAGTTTTCGCTCCAGACAAGCAGGGGAAGCAGAGAAGGCTCCCAGAGGCAGAGGAAGAGAGAATAGAGCGATTACTGAGCAGTATTGTCACCTCTCCCTGATGGCAGTTCCGGTTCCTCTTCCTAATGTTTTTTCCACCTCCTCTCCCCTACAGCAGTTCCGCTCCCTCTTCCAAGGCTTCGTCCGGGGGCAATAGGGAATGGAGATGATTAGTGATTAGTAATGGGGAATTAGCTTTTCCCACTTACTCTCTCACCAGTCCCCCCCTACTGAAGATCATAAGACTTGCTCACAGACTCTTTTCGTTCCGAAAGTTGGTCAATGCCAAAGGTGTAATCTAAAAGCTAAAATCCAAAATAGATATGACTTTCTTTCGCCAAGACGAAAAACTAGAACAACTAGGCAGAAAAATTCTGGAAGCAACCTGGACGGAATTTCCGGAGTTAGCCCGAAATCAAATTGCTCTTACCTGGATAGTTTACGATCCCCCCGTCATTGTGAATACTGGCGGGGCAATCTCGCCAGTAGAATTCTGGAAGCACCAAGTCCGAGGTTTTAGCTATCGAGGCTTTGAGCGGATTTATCCAGCTAGCGTTGTCAAACTGTTCTACCTGATTGCTGTCCATGAATGGCTAGAGGGAGCAATGATTCCCGGATCGCCAGAGTTAGACCGAGCGATTCGGGATATGATTGTGGATTCGAGCAACGATGCAACCAGTTTGGTGGTGGATGTGTTGAGTGGCACAACCAGTGGTCCAGAGTTACCACCCGGTCCTTTTGAAAGCTGGAAGTACCAGCGTAATATTGTCAATCGCTACTTCCAATCTTTGGGCTGGCCAGAATTAGAAAGTATCAATGTCAATCAAAAAACCTGGGGGGATGGATCTTATGGTCGGGAGCGGGCATTTTTGGACGAGTTGATGGAAAATCGGAATATGCTCACCACAGATGCCGTAGCAAGGCTATTACATAGCATTGTTGGTGGAGTGGCGGTTTCAGCAGAGCGATCGCAAATGATGATGGGCTTGCTAAAACGCAGCCTTAACCCTTCCGATCTATCCAGCAAAGATGAAGAAAATCAAGTCACTGGCTTCTTAGGGGAAGGTTTACCCCAAAATGCCAAGCTATGGTCAAAAGCAGGCTGGACAAGCCAAGTACGCCATGATGTTGCCTACATTGAACTGCCCAACAAGCAACCCTATCTTCTTGTTGTCTTCACTGAAGGTAAAGCCCATAGCCAAAATCGAAGAATTCTCCCCTTTATTTCCAGGGCTTTTGTTGCTGCTATGGAAAATATCTTTTAGTGACTGGTGAGAAGGTTACTAGGGACTGGCGACTGGGAAATCGAGCTAAAGCTGTTAGTCAACTGATTTTATGTTGCCAATGACATCAAGTTTGCCATCTGACTTTACTGTCCAGACATCATAACTGCCTATGACATCACCATTTTCATCAATATCGGCATTACCGCTGGCTCCCTGATAGTTAATATCTTCACCATTGCGTAATAACTCCATCGCTTCACAAGGATCGCTGACTTCTTTGCCTGGAGAGTTAGCGACTTCGCGGATTTTGCTTTTAATCCCATCACCAGTATTTTCATTGGCGGCTTCTGCTGCCAACATCATCAGCACTGCTGCATCCCAGCTATGGGGAACAAAGGCAGTCCGATCCTTACCAGTCTTTTCTTTCCAGAGTGCATTGAAAGCTTCGAGTGCATCACCATCAGCTCCTGGAATAGTTCCGATTGCCCCAGTGATCATCCACTTGCCATCAGCAGTTTTGCCCACTTGTTTGGGAAAATCTTCCGAGTACACGCCATCAGTGAGCATCACCGTCACGCCTTTAGTCAAACCTTGCTCATAAGCAGATTTGAGCAGGATACTGCCGGTTTCGGCGTAGAGAATAGCCGCTACAGCATCTGGCTTTCCTTGAAAGGCAGCTCCTGCTTCACTGTCCAAGGTAGCTGCCTTGGGATCGTATCGAACAGGATTGTTTTCGTTAACAACTGTGCCTCCAAGTTTTTTGAAAGCTTCTACAAATACTTTCTCAAAAGCGACCCCGTAATCGTTGTTAATCGCAACGGTAGAAACGCGCTTAAAGCCTTTTTCCCTAGCAAGTTTTGCCAAAGCCGGAGCTTGGTATTCATCGGAAGGAGCTGTGCGTGCCCAGTAGCCTTGAAAATCACCATTTTTTGCCCGTTCGGTAAATCTGGGGCTAGTGCTGCCTGAGGAGATTAACATTACTTTATTGCGTACAGCCACATCTAGAGCGGCAGTGGAAACGCTACTGGCAAAAGCACCAACAACACCAGCAACTTTATCCACTTCAGCGAGTTTGGTCATCGCTGTTGTCCCCGCAGTAGGATCGGTTTGGCTGTCTTCGTTGATTAGCGTGACAGGTTTACCGTTGACACCGCCACAGGCGTTGATCGTATCTACCGCCAAACTAACCGCCACGGGCATGTTTTGTCCAATTGAAGAGAGATCGCCAGTGGTGGGGAGTAATGTACCTAGTTTGAGTCCATCCTCTCCACCTTGACAAGCCGTGGTCAGAAAGCTAGTTGTTAGAGTTGTTATTGCTATGGCAATTGCTAGGGGAGGCTTGATGAGATTAGGTTTAGCTGGCTGATTCATTTATTTTTCACTCCTCACAAACTCGATTGACATCAGATTTTTAAAACCTCTGATCAGAAAGTTTATCCTACGTTGACATTAGATAAACAATATGTTGTTCGCGATTCATCCCACGCGTTCCCAGTAACCAGTCACTGCGATGCTCGCGCATCAAAGATTTCTGCGCGTCGGATCACCAGTCACCACTCACCGTGAAGAACTATTGGGTTGCATACTATTAAACGGAGAGGGAGGGATTCGAACCCTCGGTACGGACTTGCGAACCGTACAACAGATTAGCAATCTGCCGCTTTCAACCACTCAGCCACCTCTCCTCGGTGACGACCTTGACCTGATAATTATAACAGATTGTTGGCATAGTTGCACCAATCTTGACTCATCGCTTGAACTTCTTGTTATAACTAAATTGTAGCGATTTGTCGATAGCAACGCGATCGCCCTCACCATCCATTTTTATTTTTTGTTTACTAAGCGCCCGACATTGTAAAACTTAAAAATAAGGACGGGCGCTTAGCCAACATAAGTGAGCGCAACACTCTTGGCAACCCCGTAGCCATGGATCGGCTTGTTTTTACTTAGTACAGGATTTCACAAGTTCGTGGCGAAATGACAGAGGCGATCGCAGTGGAGGGGCAATACTGCTCGGTTAAGGGAGCTCCCGGGAGCAGAGGAAGCGGGGGGAGCAAGCTTTAAGAGCTGCCGCCAATACTGCTGGTTAATCGCTCTATTCTCTCTCCCTCTGCCTCCGGGAGCCTCCGGGAGCTTCCCCTGCTTGTCTCAACTGCGCAGCAGCGTCGCGCTGCGTAGCAGGGACGAAGTCTAGACTACCGAAAACTTTTCTTAACCGAAACTCCAGAGTATCGATTCAAACCGTCGTAGGTAAACTGTCTGGTTCTACCATTGTGGTCAGTAGTCGCAATTTGATTACCCACATCATCATAGACAAAAAAGCGAGTATCACCTAATTGATTGGTTTCTGTGATGAGGCGGTGACGAGTGTACTAAAAATCCCATTGACTGTAAAACACTCTATTGTTTTTTGGATCAATTAACACCATTTAGCGATTGTTCTGTCGATTTCCAAAAATGCCACTGAGGAAAAACGAACTGAAGAACAACTACACAAATTTAAAAAATACACCCTAAAACAAGACAAATTGATGCTATTAATTTTAGTAATAGCCTTATGTATTTTATTAAGTTTTTCATAGTAGGAATATCCGGACAACAGGAAAGTAAAAAATTAGCAAAAATGGGTAACAGGTAACAGGTTACAGGAGGAATCAATTTTAGCGGAGAGGAAAAAAGACATTACAGATTAACATTTTTTGATTTCATTTAACGTGAGTTCGACGGACTGGACAAAGCTGAAAAAAAGGCTGACACTAGAGCATCGATTCAGTAATAAAAAAATTGTATCGCACCTGGACATCCACCACCTGAAGCAGCGCGACGCTGCTTCGCAGATGATTTTGCAACCATTAACTTTCTGGTCTTGCCTGGTTCTCTATATACTTACGAAGACTTGAAACTGTAACTCCACCACAAGAAGCAATGAAGTAAGAACCGTTCCAAAGAACAGGCTTTCTATAGAATTTCCCTAAATGTGCTGTGAATTCTTGTCTAAGTCTACGACTAGTTACAGACTTAATATTATTAACCAGAGTGCTTAACTGTAAGTCGGGGTAATACTGGAAGAGTATATGTACATAGTCTTCCTCCCCATTAAATTCTATCAGTGAGCAATCCCACTTGGTCAGCAAATCCTCTAAAACTTCATGAAGCCTAGATAGCATTTGGGCAGTGAATATCTTTCTCCGGTACTTGGAAGTTAAAACTAGATGAGCCTTTAAATCACTGACTGACCGACCCTTGGAGATAAACTGGTCTCTCATTGGTATTTTTAAAAAAGTGTGCTATTATCAGTGGATACCAAAACTAAATCACTGATTTGAGAGTGAGGTATTAAGTAGTTGGACAAAATTAAATCTAATGGTGGGGACAAGGCAACAGGCAACAGTAGGAAGCTTCAGCGATTTCAACTGGGTAAAAAATGTGGAATTAATTTTGCCTAGGTACTTATACGAAATCCGGATCTAAAACCCCTTTTATCAATTTGTTGTCTTTTTCTTCCCCTGCTCCCTACTTTTGCCTTTTGCCTTTTGCCTTTTGCCTTTGAGCGAAGCGAGTCCCTGTTCCCTGTTCCTGTAACCTCTAGGAACTAATGGTTTCAGACACATTTACATCCACTAAACGGGGTAGGCATTCTGGGGACAAACGCGCTACTGCTTGTTTAATAAAACTTTGTAGAAAAGCTGCCCGTTGATTTTGCTCAAACACCTTTTGCAGCTTTTGTCCCAGTTTTTCCAGATTCAACCCCTCACCTGAAGTTGCACCCACTTCTTGTTCTTGGAAATACTCAATCAGACTTAAACCTGCTAACCGAGTTAGATAGGCTGCACTGATCCCCTGCACCGCACCTCCAGCAACATAGGTAAGAGCGTTGCTTTTGAGAATACCGCCGATAGCTTGAGTGGAAAGTTCTACTAATCCCAACTTAACCATCAGTTTACCAATAGTTCCAGAGGCAGTTTGGGCTTGGGAAAGGGAGAATTTTTGCTGATAGATATCACTCAAATCCACTAGCATTTGAGCATTAATGGCAGCAGTTGCCAGTAAATCTAGGGCGGCGACAGGGTTAGCAAAGGTAGCAGCAGCGGCAATCCACTGATATTGTTCTATTACAGGGAGAGCGCGATCACGTCTGACTTCATTTAAGATATTCTTGGCTTTTGTCTTCAACCCTATAGCTTCTCGCCAAGTAGTTGCCCAGACTAGCTGTTGCCTTTCTTGGCTGAGGATTTCAGTTAAGCGATCGTTCAACAATCCTACCTCTGCCCTAGGCTTTTCCATCCATTCTTGCACAGAACCATCTTCTTGATGTTGCCGCACTTTCACCCGTCCAGAAGAGGAAATTGCCACTACATCTTCTACTGCTATTATTTCCTGTACCCGCTGTCGCAACTGCTGTAGAATAACAGCTCGTTCTTCAGGTAAATACTGGTCTTGCTTATTGAAAATTAGCATTAAACGCTGATTAGATGCCCTTAGCTGCTGCAAGGTTTGCCACTCTGAATCAGTCAAATCCCCAGCGGTGAGGAATAATATTAAGTCAGAAGCTAAGGCAACTTCTTTAGCTGCTTCCTCGGCTGCATCCGTCTCGGTAAAAAAGGCTTCTGTTTCCACAAAGCAGATATTTTCGACAATATCCCTGTTTTCTAATACTTGCCTTAAGGTAGTTTTCCCAACCTTTTTGCCCCCAGTGACAGCTAGCTGCAACTCTTCCCGCATTAATAATTCTGGCAACTGGGCAACTTGTTGTTTGAACGAGGAGATATCTTTGTCTGCTGCTTCTGTCTCCAAGACGGTTATCATCGCTTCTGCTTGGGCGATCGCTTGTTCCACTGTTTCCCGATTCAGTGGTAACGACACTTGTGTGAATGGTATCTTTTTCGAGGCTTTTTGTTGAAAAAACCAAAAAACGGTACCCAGAGCAATTGCTCCTACTATACTCAACTCACCCACCTGGATTACCGACTGCTGGAGACTATTCCACAACCAGAGTGCAAGAGATACCCCAATTCCACCTACTAAAATCGGCTTGCGCAATTTAACAGCCATTTCTGCTCTCCCACGGCTACTCTCGCCAATATTCTATCTCCTCAAAGCTACAAATAATACCAAATCCGGGTTAACTACCCCCTTTTTTCAGGAAGCCGGAAACTTCGGAACAGGGAACAGGGAACGGGGAACAGGGAACAGGGAACGGGGAACGGGGAACAGGGAGCTTCGGATCAGGGAACTTCGGATCAGGGAAAGGAGAA
>JBFRWF010000235.1:0-5366 GCA_051439465.1 Xenococcaceae cyanobacterium
CGCCCCTACATCTGGGGAATTATCCTGCTGTAGGGGCGCAAGGCTTGCGCCCAAAATGTAATATAAACTCTAGGCATGATTACTCAACCATCTGACATTCCAATCAAGTACCTTACCAAAATTACGCTTTTGAACGCAAATTGGTATGAGATTTTAGGACCAAATCCGTCCCCGACGGAAAGGTTTCTCATTCTTTTCTCGCTTGTGGTCTTTGAACATTTCCTTCCATCGTCCGTAATCTTCCAGTCCAGTGGCAAGGATGTATGATTTTTTTTCAGCAGCAACCCTAGGTTGATTTAACTCCACCTCAATGATAATTTCCGTTTCTCCAGCCGGGACATTCTTGCGGACAGCATCTGCTGTACTTGTCAGCAATACCTCTTCTGCAAATACCTTAAGGTAAATATCAGGCAAGATATCGTTTCTAGAGTCACGAAAAGCAGATTCATCAAACTCCACTTGGTAAGCACCTTGGTTATCTGTTACCGCAGTACCGCACAAATCATCATGCTTGACATCTTTATCCCAAACCTCAACTCGCAAGTCGCTAATACCCACACCAGAATTGCGGTCAACTACGCGACCAAATATACGGAAACTCGACATAAAATTATCATTCTCGTTTAGTAAAATTTTGACTTTTGAATGCATGGATTTGAGGCATGACTTAATAGCAGCCACCCCAGCCAGAGGTTTTGATTTGTTCATAGCTAGGATACATAAAAGGGGCTGGGTCGTTGTAATTAGCACCATGCATTAAGTCCATGCGAATGTGGATCAAGTCTTCTCCGTGACCCCGAAGCACATCTACTGCCCTTGCTGGTTCAATAATATCGGGTCTTTTGACTGGAGCTGCTTGCTTGGGTAATCTCATAATTATATTAAGATAATGCTTGCTACCATTATTCTAAGAGAATTGACATCAGTATTGGTTACACTTCCTTAAAATTCAACAATTCTTTTATGCCAGACTTTGCAGATATCCCTGGAATGACTGAACTCTGGACGCACACCCAAGGCGATCCTCGCATTACCATTGCTGTCCTTGACAGTGCTGCCGACTTAGAGCCCAGCTGTTTTAAAGGGGCAAACCTGACTAAGGTTCAACCTTTCTGGCATGAGGAAATTGAAATCGACCCCCAAACTATTGACACCTACCGGGAAATCCAAAATTCTGGTGAATCCAGTGACATCAGGAAAGAAAAACTCGCAGCCGCCATCCCTGACGAGAAACTTATTGGCACTATAGGAGGTATTTTTCACGCCACCCATGTCTGTAGTAATATTTTCGGGCAACCTGGTTCGACCGTAGAGGGTATTGCTCCTAATTGCCGAGGTATCAATATTCCCATCAGCGCCGATATGGATACCTTCATCAGTCCCCTCAACCTAGCTCGTGCCATTAATTTGGCTTTGGAGCTGGGGGCGAATATTATCCACTGTGCCGCCTGTCGCCCCACCCAAACAGGAGTTGCCCACGAACTACTAGAAAAAGCTGTCCGCCAAGCCCAGGAAAATAACATTTTAATTGTCGCTCCCACGGGCAATAATAAAGGGGAATGTTGGTGTATCCCAGCTATCTTACCCGATGTTCTGGCTGTAGGAGCCTTAAAAGATACAGGGGAACCCTTTAAATTCAGTAATTGGGGGGGACAGTATCAAAAACAAGGAATTATTGCTCCAGGAGAAAACATATTAGGGGCACAACCAGGCACAGAAGAAACTGTGCGTCAAAAAGGAACAAGTTGTGCTGCACCTGTCATTACAGCAATTTCCAGCTTACTGATGAGCTGGCAACTCCAGCAAGGAGCCGCCCCTGATGCAGAAGCAGTGCGGGCTGCCCTTACCAATAGTGCCATACCCTGCGACCCAGGAGAGATAGAGGAACCAGAACGTTGTCTGCTGGGTAAACTCAATCTTCCTGGGGCTTTCGAGTTATTAACGGGAAACAAGTTAGCAGCCCCTGACGGGGAAGTCAAAAGTCATCTGCGTCAGCAGCGACGCGCTGCGTCAGCAGGGGCAAAGCCTAGTCTAAAGTCATCTGCGACAGCAGCGACGGAGTCTAAAGTCAAAAGTAGCTATCCTGTAAGAGGTTATTCCCTTTCTGAGCCAATAGATGTGCAGACTTCTTCCCCTATCACTACAGATCCAGTCAGCCAGGAACCAGAAAGCCACCTCCCCGCCTCATCTCCTGATTCCCTCACTCCAACTTCCATTACTCCCAGTGCAGGTTCAAACCTAGTTTACGTTCTCGGAACTCTTGGTTACGACTTTGGTACAGAAGCAAGGCGAGACTCCTTTAAACAACTAATGCCTGCTGTAAATACTGACGGTACGCAGATTCCTGCCAACCCCTACGATGCCCGCCAGATGGTAGATTACCTAGATGGGAATCTCTTTGAAGCCAAATCCTTAATTTGGACATTAAACCTGGAATTAACCCCCATTTATGCCCTGCAACCTGTAAGTGCTTTTGCTGACGATACTTATGCCACATTACTACAAATGCTCTACGGAGAAGTGCAAGCAGAAGACAGCGAAGACTACATCGAACGGGTGAGTATAGCGGGAAGACTCACCAGCAAAACCGTAAAACTCTTCTCCGGGCAAGTTATCCCTGTTCTCAAACTTTATAGTCCCCGTGGTATGTATGCTTGGACAGTGAATACCCTGGTAGATAATGCCCTAGCAGCAGTCAGTGTGGAATATGAAGATGCCCAAGAGCAGGCAATGCGTAAATCACTGAGTAGCTTCCTCCACCGTGTCTATTATGACCTCCGCAATGTGGGACAAGCGGATAGGGACAGGGCGCTTAACTTTGCGGCTACCAATGCTTTTCAGGCTGTCTCTTGTTTTTCCGAAGCTGTTGCTATAGGTATGGAACTCCACAGCATAGAAGTAGATAAAAGCCCCTTTTGTCGCTACGATAGTAATTGTTGGGATGTGAAACTCAAGTTTTTTGACCCGGATAACACTCGTCGAGCCAAGAAGGTGTTCCGCTTTACCATTGATGTAGTCGATTTGGTTCCAGTTACTTTGGGTAAGGTACGTTCTTGGTCAGTACCTAAATGAGTTTGAGTACTCATGAACTACCCCGCCCTCAACGCAGTAGGGCGGGGTAGTTCATACCACGATCCCGACATAAGAAGCAAGGAAGTAAAAACTATTCGGTGAAAACGAGCTTTCTATTTCTTTGACATTTATAAAAAAGCTTGCTAGCGTCACACTGTCTTGTGTCTCCCCTGTCTTGAAGTTTGAGTTGATATCTATTGACTGAATGACGATCGCAATTGATTTTGGAACGAGCAACACGGTAATTACTCGCTGGAACGCAGCCGTCCAGCAACCGGAAACCCTGAGTTTACCCGGGCTTTCCCAGCAGTTGGGGGAAAATCCTCCCCTGATTCCCAGCTTGGTTTATGTTGAAGATGCCAGTGAAGGTAAGGTAATTGTGGGGCAAGCAGTACGCGATCGCGGACTGGATCTCACCACTGACCCCCGCTTCTGGAGCAGCTTTAAACGGGGAATTGGGGCAGAAATTCAGGGCTTCCTGCCAGAACTAGATGAACAAAATGTTACCTTTGAGCAAGTGGGGCAATGGTTCCTCAATGAGCTGATTGAAAAACTCAAGGTTGAAACACCCGACACCCCTGAGTCTTTGGTGTTAACAGTGCCAGTGGATAGCTTTGAAACTTACCGCCACTGGCTCAGTCAAGTCTGCCAATCTTGGTCAGTGGAACAGGTGCGAATGTTAGATGAACCAACAGCAGCTGCTTTGGGATATGGAACCACAGAAGAAAACTTACTGCTGGTGGTTGATTTTGGCGGTGGAACCATAGACTTGTCCCTGGTACAGTTGGATTTGGACAGTAGCAAAAAGCCCCAGGGTTTTATCCTCAAGTGGGGGGAGAAGTTACTGGGAGAAAGTCCAGGACAGCGAGCGAAAATTGCCCGCGTGTTAGCCAAGGCGGGACAAAATCTCGGTGGTTCCGATCTAGATAACTGGCTGGTGGATTACTTTGCCCAAACCCAGGGATTGCCAAAATCACCCCTAACAACTCGCTTGGCGGAACGATTGAAAATCCAGCTATCTTCCCAAACTCAAGGGAGTGAAGTTTATTTCAACGATGAAACCTTAGAGAGTTATGAGTTGGAATTAGACCGCGATCGCTTTGAGGAGATTCTACAAAAACAGCAATTTTTTGAGCAACTGGATGAATTGATGACCCAGGTGTTGCAGCAAGGAAGGCGCAACGGGATAGAAAGCCAAGACATTGATGCAGTTTTGTTAGTGGGTGGCACCGTGCAAATCCCAGCGGTGAAAAACTGGGTGCAGCAATATTTCGACCCGAAGAAAATTCGTTGCGATCGCCCCTTTGAAGCGATCGCTACCGGGGCTCTTCAGTTAACTCAAGGTTTCCAACTCAAGGACTTTCTCTACCACAGCTACGGCATCCGCTACTGGAACCGACGCCAAAACTGTCAGAGCTGGCACCCAATTATCAAAACTGGACAGGCTTACCCGATGAGCAACCCGGTTGAACTGAAGCTGGGAGCCTCTGTGGAAAATCAACCTAGCATTGAACTGATCGTCGGGGAGTTGGGTGTAGAAAATGGAGGCACCGAAGTTTATTTTGATGGAGATAGGCTGGTGACTCGTTCCGTTGATACCGGTGAAACCGCAGTCCAACCCCTCAACGATCGGGATGGTGCGAGAACCATTGCCCTGCTTACCCCCTTGGGATATCCGGGGAGCGATCGCGTCAAAGTCCAGTTCTGGGTTGATGAGCAGCGCTTCTTACGCCTTAGCGTCGAAGACTTGCTGACGAATCAAATCCTACTCAATAATCAGCTGGTTGCCCAGTTGAGCTGAAGGATTCAATCCATGCCGTTGCTTAATAAACATCCTCTTGGGTCATTGGTGACAAGTTAAGGTTCTGTCCCATTTGTCAAGGAGTTTGTAATAAAAAGTTACAACTGTCAAAGTGCTTGCTAATTCTAGCTTTTGAGGTTTTCCTAAATTGGGCGATCGCTATCTTTACTATGCGATCGCTTACAGATACGTCTCTATGCGATCATGATCGGAAATATTAATATTATGTGACAGACATTTCCCCAAATGGTATCAGACCAAGAAAATACTGGGCTTACGCTGCCTGATTGCCTCTTATTGAGCGTGCCATTCAGCGATCGCCCATTCCCAAAGGATTCTCAACTAGATCCGGTAAGTATAGGCACTGCCCAATACTGCTCGGATAAGCTGAAAACCCTTATCTGTAGGTTGGGTTGAACTCCTGTGAAACCCAACAAAAACTAGACTAGAGTTGGGTTTCGTTCCTCAACCCAACCTACATATTCTCTTAACC
>JBFRWF010000236.1:0-14532 GCA_051439465.1 Xenococcaceae cyanobacterium
GGAGCAGGGGCGGAACGCCTAGGCGCTGCGGAGCTGACTGCGGTTGGGCATGTGCTCTGCATACTACAGTTAGAAGTGCGCAATGTCGGTTTTGAGTTTCGCACCGGGAACTAGTCTAAACTCCAGTCAATAGGAACACCATTCAACTCATAGTTAAGGGCGATCGCCTGTCAAAATGGTAAAACACGAGGGTAGCCTTCTAAATTACCATATTTTGTTTTAAGGCAGAGATCGCGCCACAAGTTTCTGCTTATCAACTAAATTTCATGGGCGAAATGGCCTCGAATCTCCGGGACGCGATCGCCTCGTCAAGTGTTGGCTATATACATCAATTTGCTGTTTCGTCAAGTACAGATTATACAATTTTAGATGCGTTTACCCTGCCTAGGTTCAACCGTAAGACAAAAACTGAATCTGAGGCAAGAGAGGGTCTTGAACAAGAGCGATACCCGTGAATCCCCAACGTTGCAGCAAACCCTTTAACTGAGTAGTAGAAACCGACTCTACCGCAAAACGGCCAGCAACATCCCCACCGTGAGTGTTGAGATAGCTAAGGGCATCAAAATGTTCCCGAAACAGCAACAAATAGCCAGCTTCAGTTTCACTCTCACCTGCCTTGGGATGAGCGGCGAGATATTTACCATCAACTTTAGACCGAATTAGGTAGTGAATTTGGGACAGCATAGCCACTGATGGGGTGATAGGGTATCTAGCTTAACTTGACAACTGACAACAGACCAATTTATTTCAGAGTTTCTAAGCTAATCCGAGGATCCACAGCTTTGAGCAACAAATCCGCTAACAAATTCCCAATAATTAGCATTGTCGCCCCCATCATCAAGCTGGCCATCACCAAATAGATATCTTGAGCCTGCACGGCTTGCAAAATCAAACGCCCCAAACCGGGCCAATTGAAGAAAAATTCCGCAATAAACGCACCGCTAAGCAAGCTGGCAAACTCAAAACCCAGCAGCGTAATTAAGGGATTAATGGCATTACGCAAAGCATGAACATAAAGCACCCGATTTTCTGGCAATCCCTTAGCACGAGCAGTTTGAATATAATCCTGCCGCAGAACGTCGAGCAACTGTCCTCTGGTAAGGCGCTGTAAACCAGCAAAGCTAGTGATACTTAAAGCAATCGTCGGCAAAATCATGTGCCAGCCGATATCGATAACCTGGCCTAAGGGCGATAAATCAGCATGATTGATGCTGGTCATACCCCCTACAGGGAAGAGGGGAGAAGTATTCTGTGCCACAATCAGCAGTAACAGAGCAGTGATAAAACTGGGAAATCCCTGACCCAGATAGCTTATCACCCGCAAGATTCTATCAACCAAGGTATTTTGTTTGACCGCACTAACGATTCCCAGGGGAATGGCAATTGCCCAAGTGATAATAATCGAGGCAACTGCCAGCAGCAAGGTGTTTACTATTCGCTCCAACAATAAAGAGGACACAGAGCGGGAATAGACGAAACTTATGCCAAAGTCAAAATGTGTGACTACCTGTACTAGCCAAAGCCAATACTGGACGTGCGGTGGCTTGTCTAAACCAAATCGCTCAATATAATCATTGAGGGTTTGTTCGGAAATACTCGGATCTAGCCGCAACTTATCCAGGTAATCGCCGGGAGCGAGCTGAATAATTGCAAAACTGAGAGCAGATGCCAAAAACAAGGTTAAAATCCCCTGCAATAGCCGTTTGACAACATAGAGGAAGGTTTCATTGGTCAACAGCGCTTTCAGTCTAGTCAACCCAGCATCGAAACTATCTTGAAACGAAGAATCATTGGTAGAAGTCATTCGATTTTGGATTAAGGATTTTGGATTAAGGATTTTGGATTAACCCTATGATGACTGATGATCCTAATATTCAACTAGGGTAATAATTGGCACATCTGGAAGTCTGTTACGACCACCCAAGTCTTTTAACTCGATGATAAAACTGAAACCCAAAACTTCACAGCCAATTTTCTCCAAGAGTTCCGCTGTTGCTTTAGCTGTACCGCCAGTAGCAATCAGATCGTCGACAATCAGCACTCGAGAGTCGGAGTCTAAGGCATCTTGATGAATTTCTAGTTGATCCGTTCCGTACTCTAGCTCATACTCAACGGTGTGAACATCGGCGGGAAGCTTCCCCGGCTTGCGGACGGGAATAAACCCGGCTTTTAGTTGGTACGCCAGAGGCGGACCAAAAATAAAGCCACGGGACTCCATTCCCACAACATAATCTGGGAACAAACCTGCCTTTTCACACTTTTGGGTGAGAGTATCGATAGTATAGCGTAGCCCTTGGGCATTACTCAGCAGCGTTGTAATATCCCGAAAGATAATTCCTGGCTGCGGAAAGTCTGGGATATCGCGAATCAGAGATTTAAGATCCATAGAAAAGCCAATAAATTTCCCCTGTTTGCCGTTTGACTGAGTACCTGAATAAGTAAATGGACATAAATAAACCAATGCTAAATTGTCGGGTGGGCATTGCCCAAAATTCTCTGGTGTGCGTGAGTTACAAGTTTTTGGTCGGCAATGCCCACCCTAGGGTTATTATTGTCCACCTACTTAGCATTATAAAACGCTGCCGTAATAACCATCTCAGGGACGGTGATAGTATAAGTAGCTATTTTGTGTAAAATAGATCATATAAAAGCTAGTAATTGGGGAGCGGACAAGTGCAGTGAGCTGGAGCGGAGAGAAAGAATTTTTCCCCAACAAAAACTCGATACATTTACAGGGGTCGGAAGGACAGCAGTGCTGGCTGTGGAGAGATCCTTTGCTTTGCTCAGTACTGACCGAGGGATGGTAATATCCTAGGCGCGACCTCCGAGACAGTAACGTCAGATTGCTTCGCTACCCTCGCAAAGAGGTAGGGAAGCCAAACATGTAATCTTTGATTCTAGCTTGGTAGAAGCTTCACAATGAGTCATTCTGTTAGCATAATGCCCGATTCTAGTCCTCCTGTCCAGTCAAAACCCCTAATTTTGGATATTCTGCCTGATATCCCAGTCTCAGCACGGGGATGTTCAGCCAGGATTCAGCAACAGATTGACCTGATTCTCCTAGCGATTGAAGCTTTGGAACTAGGAGGATCAGAATATATGCTGGCAACTGCTAAGGAACTAGAACTCGAGGACATTATCAAAAATCGAGTTGTTCTTTGGCGTTTGCGTTGCAGCAATCCTTGGCGGCGTTCTTATACACGCAATTCTCTGAAACTGGATGAAGCAAAAGCTTTAGTGGTGATTGCCAGCTATCTGGCAAAACAGCTAACGGTTTTAATCCGACAGCTATTACTAGCCCAACAACAAATGAGAGAAAAGGAATTGCCCCTCGAACACCATTTTCGCTTATCTGAGTATCTGGAACGGTTCCGAGTGCACTTCCGCAGCCGCATGAATCCCCGCCGTGCTAAGGTGGCGGTTTATCTTTCCTCTGAAGAGCAATTAAATGAGCTAGCCCTGTCACTTTTAAGTAAGCTGTTATTCTGTACGGGGACAACGGGGATGCAGCGGTTTTGGATTAGTTTGTTTGATGGAGAGGTGGCATGACAATTAGACGTCAATACAGTTTGCCCAACTGCACACTCGTTTTAGAAGGCTTGAGCAACGGAACGGCTGCTACTGCTCTGATGGATGGACGACCTTTGATGTCGATTTTGGTAAATGCAGAATGCCATTTTGTCGGTTCTGACAAGCGGCTAAGCGGAGGACGGGTCTTTTTTGAAAATCTGGTCAAAGCTGCGAGTGCCTATGCTCAAGAATGCTTGAGTGGACTCCGTCACCCGCAGGAAACTGAGGAAGGCTCTGAGCTGGTGCATTTGGAGAAAGTCGAGGGGAAGCATTTACATCGCTTAACTTGGCAACCAGCAGCAGATAATAATGAGCAAAAGGTAGAGATTGAGTTGACAACGGTGCAGTTGTTCGATCTGGTTGAGGCAGTGGATCAGTTTTTTGCTGATAACAGTACCTTGCCGGATCTCTCCCTGGAATTGCAGCCAGTTTCTCGGCGCTATCGTCGGGTAGAAGAACCACTGGCAAAACGGGTAACCCCAGCAGCTTTGGGGATGACAAGTTTGGCTTTAGCGGGTATCGCATTCTTCTTCGTCCCTGTCCCCGAAGTGCGCGAACCGGAACCAACGCCACAGTCAAGTCCTAGTGAAACTGTTCCCGACACGATGGAATCTCCTGTTCCGGGTGCTAGTCCAACTCCTTCAGAACCCTTATCTGAGGAGGAATCTTCATCAGAACCTAACAAGTGAAATGATGATATAGCACGCCAAATTCCCATTCTCCAAGCCTGATTCTTTCGTTGTTCATTATCATTAAGTATAGATTATTGAGAATCAGCCTTGGAGGGAAACCCTTATTTAAACGGGGCTTTCTCCAGATGCCGTGAAAAGTCAGGTTGCCTGTTGCCTTTTGATTACTGTCCCGGCTTAAGTGGATAGCCGTCTGCGAGAGAAGCCCACGCTTAATGCGTCAGCATAAGCGTGGGAGTATGTCACGAGAGCGTAGGAGCGTCACCGGAACATACTGCTCACAGAACTATCTTCGTGAATGCGCCAGATTGTCTCACCGAGCAAGTTAGCCACGGAAAGCACCGTCAACTGCTCAAAATGCTGGGATTTGGGAATTGGGATGGTATTGGTGACAATCACTTCTTCTAACATCCCACTGGACAGTCGTGATATGGCTGGTTCAGATAAAACAGCATGAGTGGCACAGGCATAAATCTGCCGGGCACCTTCCTGACGCAAAAGAGTTGCACCTTCTAAAATTGTCCCCGCTGTGTCAATCATGTCATCTACTAACACTGCGGTTTTACCCTTGACATCCCCAATCAAATTCATCACCTCGGTGACGTTATGGGCTTGCCTACGCTTATCAATAATTGCCAGTGGGGCATCTTTAAGTTTCTTGGCAAGTGCCCTAGCCCTGGCGACACCACCAATATCCGGCGAAACAACTACGATGTCAGATAGATTTTTACTCGCCAGGTAATCTAGCAGTACTGGAGAACCGTAAACGTGATCCAAGGGAATATCAAAATAGCCCTGGATTTGAGCTGAGTGCAAATCCATCGCTAAGATGCGATCAGCTCCCGCCTGAGTCATTAAGTTAGCGACTAGCTTGGCTGTAATTGACTCTCGTCCAGCGGTTTTCCGGTCAGCTCGCGCATAACCATAGTAGGGAATTACTGCCGTAATTTGCCGGGCTGATGCCCGACGACAGGCATCAATCATAATCAGTAATTCCATTAGGTGATCGTTGACAGGACGACAACAGGGCTGAATTAAATAAACATCACAGCCTCGGATTGATTCCTGAATTTGAATGTAAAGCTCTCCATCAGCAAACCGCTTGCGGATCATTGGTCCTACATCTATGCCTAGATAGCGGGCAACTTCTTTAGCAAGGGGGACATTGGCAGATCCAGAAAATATACGGAGACGGCTGTCCCCAGGTAGCGGCTGTAGCGTGGGCTGAAGCGTTAAAGTAGCAGAATGGCTCACGGCAGACTCTTTAACCTCAATTCACGGTAATCTGATCATCTCAGGTTTTAACTATTTCTAATCATATTTTCCTCCAATCTCAAAAGAGTTAGTCAGTTTTTTACAGTACGCAATATATGTTTGGGATAGGCTGAAAAAATGAGAGAATATTGCTGGCTCATCGGTCAATTTCATTTTAAAGCAGTGTTCGGGACTAGAAATCTGTTTATGAATGCACTACTGATTACTGGAACTGATACGGATGTGGGCAAAACTATCTTAACCACATCTTTGGCAGCTTACTGGCAGACTTACTGTTCTCTTAAGAGTCTGGGACTGATGAAGCTGATCCAAACGGGAGTAGGCGATCGCGAATTATACCATGAGCTGTTCGACCTCAATCAATCCCTAGAGATAAGCTCCCCCCTCTGTTTTCAAACCCCTGTAGCCCCCCCTATAGCAGCAGAACGAGAGGGACGGGAAGTGGAACTGGATCGGGTTTGGCAAGCTTTGAGCTCTCTACAGCAGCACCGAGATTTTGTTTTAGTGGAAGCCTTGGGGGGACTGGGTTCCCCAGTAAGTAATGAACTGACGGTGGCAGATTTAGCGGGAGATTGGCGCTTGAGAACGGTGTTGGTTGTGCCAGTAAAACTGGGGGCGATCGCCCAAGCTGTTGCTAATGTGAGTCTCGCCTATCACTCAAGGGTCAACCTCAAAGGGATTGTTCTGAGTTGTGTCCAGCCAGAGTCAGAGCAAAAACTTGCCGATTGGGCACCAATTGACCTGATTCAATCATTAACCAATATCCCAGTTTTGGGGATTTTACCCCACCTAAATAACCCAACTGACATAGGGAAACTCGCTCAAATCGCCTCAAATTTAGACTTGGAGCAATTAATAGTTGACACTAGGGAGTTAAGAGGGGGAAAATAAGCATTGTCAAAGTTTGACGCTGATTTAGTTAAGAAGGAATAGTTGATCGATTATGTCTCTATCAGATACTCAAGTATTTGTTGCTTTAATCATCGCCCTGATTCCCGGTATCCTTGCTTTCCGGCTTGCAACGGAACTTTACAAGTAGATTTCCGGTTCACAGCAACAGATAGCTGCTCATAGAAAAATGCGGCTGGATCCCCCGCTTATGGGCGGATGGGGAGTAAGGCCGCGCCTCCAATTTGAACTCCACAACAAAAAATGAAAAAAGAGAGTTAAAATACTGCCGTAATCATATTGTCGCCTCATGAATGCACTTCAACCCCTAGAACCACTAAAATCCCCCCGTGTCACTCCAAGACGTCATCGCCATCGTCGGCATTATTCTCACATGGCAGTTGCCGCCGAGATAACGGTCAAATTACTGGTCAATGGAGTGTTATCAGCAGCAGCGATCATCGCCTTGGCAAAACTGTTGCCCTATCATCTTTCACAACAAGCAAAATTGCGGGAAGTCCGCATCGAAGTCAAAGACACTGAGACAAGAGTTAATCAGTTGCGCGAAAACTTCAACCGCAATTTTGATCCTTCCCAAACAAAAATTGTGATGCAAGAGCAAAGCCCATGGGTTGATCCCAACCAACGTCGAGTTGTTTTGTTGGATCCAAAGCAATAGGGATAAATAAACCAATGACCTCAAGCACCAATTGGGTTGAGCAACTGATTTAACCAGATTTCAACTTGCTGTTTGTAGCGGCGGAGACTAGCCTTAGCTGGCAATTGGGCAAGGGCACGGTGATAGTCGGCGATCGCGCAGTTCCAGTCACCCCTTAGATGATAGGTGTGACCTCTTTCTGCGTAAATGCGCCCTTTGAGTCTTCGTCCGAGTACCAGGGCAAGATCAAAATTTTCTAGGGCCAAGTCATATAGTCCCAATTCGCGAAAGGTGATGCCCTGATTAATCCTGGCACGAATATTACCAGGATTGAAGTCCAGGGCAATCTCGTAGTCGGCGAGGGCGGCGACCAAATTCCCCTGAGCGACATAGCAGTTAGCCCGATTATTATAGGCACTATCCAGTCTGGGATTGAGTTCTAGGGCTTTGTTATAATCCGCGATCGCCTCTGAGAGTTGACCATTGCGGAAATACATCAATCCCCGATTGTTGTAGTTAACTGCGCTGTCTGGATGGCGTTCAATAAGTTGGTTGATAAGAGCGATCGCCGCTGAATAATCACCCTCATCGACTTTTTCTTGGACTGAGGCTCGCAACTGCCGATCTGACTCTGGCTGAGTCTGGGCAGATAAAGATTTAACTGCACGCAAACGTCTTGGAAGAGAGCCACAAGACTGGGGAACTGGCAAACAGTGCCAATGTCTCCTCTGATTATAATTGTAAATATAAGTATCCATAGTGTCTTCTACAGCTTCTCTTATGCCAATTCCGGAAATTCCCCCCGCAAAAAACACATCCACCTCGATAATTGATAAAATCCACCACATAGCCCGTAAATAGTTTTAATTCACCAACTCAGAATTTTCTTATGGCAACTGCAACCTTATTTCCTCATGCACCAGATGTTTCAGCAGATGACTATTGTGTGTTTGGTTTAGCCACCTGCTTCCTCAGGGAAGATGGGGAAGTTCATCAAGTCCAAATTGTTGAACCTATCCCCTCTGCTGCCCTCGAAGCTGTCCTCAAGGGAATTCCTACTTCTTATCAGCTTGCTTGTGCTAAATCCTTGGGTGAAATTTTTGCTGGCGATACGCCTGAGATACCCACTGAGTTTCCGGCTGAAGCACAATTTTGTGATAATTTTGCCGAGCGAGCGGTTGCTGCTGTCCGTACCTATAAGAGTCGCCGTGAGGCTAAGGTTCACATCCCCTTAGGCACGGTGCGCGATGATTTTAACTATTCCCTTGCAAGGAAGCGGGTTCTCAATACTGTCAACGTTGTCCGCACCGAAGACAACGTAAAACAGCATTCTCACACTCATAAAGTTCTCTAACATTGGCTGAAGTATGTTAAAACTTTACGGCGGTGTACGCACGCGGGCATCAATCGTTCAATGGTATCTTGAGGAGCTGGGCGTTCCTTACGAATTTGTCCTGCTGGATATGGAAGCAGGGGAACACCTACAATCCGAGTTTCTGAAGATTAATCCCATGGGCAAAGTTCCCGCAATTGTCGAGGGAGATTTACAACTTTGGGAGTCAGGGGCAATTCTCCTTTACCTAGCAGAGAAATATGGCAAAATGCCAGATTCTTTGGAGCAGCGGAGTGTAATTACCCAATGGGTGTTGTTTGCCAATGCCACTTTGGGGGTAGGACTCTTTGTCGAAGCCAGTCGAGAACGGGAGATGCCGAGGTTGCTGACACCGCTGAATCAAATTTTCGAGGGTCAACCGTTTTTACTGGGAGAGGAGCTAACTGTGGCTGATGTAGCAGTTGGCTCGATTTTGGCTTATGTGCCGATGATGCTCAAGGTTGACTTGAGCGACTATCCGGGAGTAATGGACTATATCAAGCGTATTTCAGAGCGACTAGCTTTTCAGAAAACAATTGGAAAACACCGCTTCTAAAAACCTAAGTAATAAGGAAGGGTGTATGTACCATATAATACACCCTTGGGAAGATAGAGCAAGAAGTTGTTAGAAGGCGATCGCTTACCTTTACTCTGTACATTTCTTCTGCACTCTTTTTAGTGACAATGCTCCTAGTCCTAGAGCTAGACCTAAGCCAAGGATAGTGGAGGGTTCGGGAACGGCTTCTTTTTCTTCAATCTCAATTGCAATTGAATTAATTCGATACTGTTCAGAGGCACCATTACTACCAAAATCTCGATACAAGACGAAGTTTAAAGCGTTGTCAGTATTGATAAAGTTACCTAGATAGGGAAAGGGTCCTGCCGCTGAATCTGCTCCCTCGACAAAGTTATTCAATGATGCCGGACCTGCTCCACCATCACCAACCCACAAGTCATAGGAAAACGGTTCAACAGGATCTAGCCCAGTAAGCGGGATTGAGTCGAGATTTTCGCTTAATAGCTCAGTGGCCGTAGCAGAGCCACGTACAACAATTATTGAGCCAGCATTACCAGAGTCAGCATTGTCGTTTCTCAGCAATCCAAGATAATTACTGCCATCGAAAATGGCAAAATACGGATCATTATCAGTTGTAAGTGGTGTATAGTCAATGGCAATGGAAATGTCCAACTCTCCTCGAGGCGCAGCGGGAAGCAAATCCCAAACCAGTAGAGCTTCTGCAGCAGTACCAGTGCCGAAATCAATCGAACTTCCGTTGATGACTGGAGAGGTTGTAGGAAAGGTTACATCGGAGTTGTTGAATAACTCAACGCCAGTCTGAGACTCACTGAAAAGGATAGTTGCTTGGGCTGATGAAGTCATAGCCAAAAAACCAGAAAGTGTCGTTAAAGTCGCAACTTTAGACAAAATATTGTTAGCCATACAGTGAATTTCCTTAAATCAACAAATTCACTGTCAGCCATTCATCACAAGGCTTCTGTTGCTTTTATAGCAGCAAAATGTAGCAAATTATGCAGTTTATAAGAACGATTTATATTACAGCTTGAACTATCAAAGCTAGAATTCTTATCAGGTCAGGTTTTTGAAGTTAGCGATCGCTATTTTCAAGTTTATTTGTGAAGAATTATTAAGCTTTGGTGCTGACTAAGTGGAGTTTAGACTATGACATCGCAGTCGTGGGGGAGCGATACTTGCTTCGCTGCGTCCGCTTCGCTAACGCAGTTGTGAGGTAGCGATAAGCGTCTAAACTACAGTAAAGTAATCAATTCGAGTCTAATTGCTGTATCGGGGGTTCGGAGGAAACAGGATAAAAGTACGCCCACGGAAATATCACCCTTGGTTGCCTGGTGAGCCTGGGAACCCTCATCCGAGTGGAGGAGTAGACAAGGGATTGTCTGCTCAGAATCCCACACTGACCTTTCAGGTACAGTGTGGGAGGATGTCACTTAAACCCAATTGCTGCTTGCCAAACAAAGGCGAGCAACAAAAAGAATAGGGGGATGATCGGTAGAATATCTACCAGGGGATTAAAAATAGAGTAAGCTTCTGGCAGTTTCGCCAACAGCAGTGCGGCTTCCATCACGTATTTATCTACCTTCCGAAGATAATTTTGAGAAATTTCAAAGAAATTTTAACATGATTTGGTTCACAACTGTGAATTGGGCAGGTCTAGCCAGTGGGCAAACTCTGTGACGAAGCGATCGCTCAAAATGGCGGCTCGGATTTGCTGTGTGAAGCGAATCAGTTCGGTGACATTGTGCAAGGATAGCAATATATAGCCCAGCATTTCCCGGGAGCGCACGAGATGATTCAGGTAAGCACGGCTAAAATGGAAGCAGGTATAGCAGGGACAGGTAGGATCAAGAGGAGTGAAATCTTCCCGAAACCGGGCATTTTTTAGATTCCAGCGTTCCCCCTGCACTAAAGCAGCACCGTGACGCCCCAGGCGAGTAGGAATCACGCAGTCAAACAAATCCACCCCATCGGCGATCGCTCTTACCATTTCCCGATAAGTACCAACCCCCATTAAATAACGGGGCTTCTCTGGCGGTAGCTGAGGCGCAGTCACTCGAACAATAGAATGAATCAGTTCCGGCGGTTCACCAACACTTACGCCGCCAATTGCGTAGCCAGGTAGGTCTAAATCTGCCAGCAACTTAGCAGCAGCACAACGTAATTCCGGATAAACTCCACCCTGAACAATGCCAAATAGTGCCTGTTCCCTAGGACGTTGATGTGCTTCGATACAGCGTTCTAACCAGCGGTAAGTGCGTTCCGTTGCTGTTACCACCTCAGAGTGTTTAGCCTGAGCAGGGGGACACTCATCAAAAGCCATGATCACATCTGCTCCCAAGGCATTCTGAATCTGGATGGAACGCTCTGGTGTCAGCTCAATGATTCGTCCATCCCTGGGAGAGCGAAAAGTAACACCTGTTTCCGTAATTTGGCGGAGTTCGCTTAAGCTGAAAACTTGAAAACCGCCCGAATCTGTGAGAATTGGACGACTCCATCCCATAAACTGGTGCAGTCCTCCAGCACGCTCGATAATAGCTTCTCCCGGTTGCAGGTGGAGGTGATAGGTATTTGCCAGTACTATCTGCGCCCCGATTGCTTGTAGCTGTTCTGGTGTCAAACCCTTAACCGTTGCCAGAGTCCCTACTGGCATGAATTGAGGAGTCTCTACAAGACCGTGAGGAATATTCCAGACTCCTGCTCTTGCATGCGTCTGGCTACAGGATGCCTGACATTGAAATGAAAATTCCACGAGAAAAAAGTATATGAATTATGAATTATCAAAAGATTACAGAATGTAATTGACCTCTCATTCAATCCCTTTCATCCTTCATCCTTCAGAATGGGCAATCATCGTCATCAAGTTGCACATCCCACTTGGCAGAGAGGACTTGTGTCACCATGGCTTCAAGGACAGCCACATCTAAGTTTCCCGTTGCTTCTTGGTGGTCTTGTAATGAGTTCGATAAGGGAATGAGCCGCAGTTGACGATTATCCTGAATAAGGTCAAAGTAGGTTTCTTGTTCTGGGGATTGATAGAGCTGCAAATAATCAAAACTCTCGATATTAATGTAAAGATTATGGTTAGCAATCAGAGTAGCCTGATGAGGGTCAGCAAATACTTCTAACACCCAACCCTCTCCTTCGTTCTGTACGTTGCCATCAAGGGTGTGGATATAGCGGACACAATCTAAATCATTGAGCAAGCGTCGAATGTCCTCTTTATTGACAATAGTGCCGGAGTGGATTATACAAGGAGCGGGTATCTGGTGGGGGGTTTTGTTGTGACTCATGGGGGGTTTCAAAAGTGATTCAAAAATCTACTTAAATTTACTTTTCCTTCACCTGACAAAGTTTTCGAGCTACTATTAATAATAAATCAACTCCAATACAATGGTATCAAGGAGGCTGTAATGTTCCCATGGCTTCAATGGTGGGCTCCCAATTACCATTTTCCTTTTAGCGGTGCTGTCAATCAGAACATTGCTCCGGAAACTGATTGGTTCCTTGGTAACATCAATTCCGAGGTAGGAGATCCTGAGATTGAGGAGGAAGTTTTCCATAAGGTAGCCTCCTATGGCAAGCAAATCGGGATTATCACTGACGTTTTATTAGCCTTGGTCAATGAAATTGAACCAGAGGCTATGAAAGAGGTTCGTGCCTTGGAGCAATTGAAGGAACTTCAGGAGAAAGTTGAGAAGATTAAAGTCGAAAAGAAGAAACTCCTGAGAAATAATGCAAGGCGAATTTTGGATAAACTTGCACAAAGCGACCCTGAGTTCCTAGAAGAATTACTCAAGAGCTATCCTTCAGATAGGTCAACGACCCGCGCTTGAGGCTCCGCGTACAAGCTGGGCATGAACCAGTTGTTTGTGCCCTCGTTTATATTTTGAGTGAAATTATTTAAGGCTGCTCAATTTGATTTATGTCCAGCTCTTTCAAAGTATTGGTTAAATGGGGGAGGCGATTGGCGAAATCGTTTCTGAGTGCTGTAACTTTTTATACCACAATACCGTTACCAGCGAGCTGGGGGTTGGAATTTCAGCAGATTGCTCGTTGGGCACCCCTAATTGGGCTGCTGATTGGAGGATTGCTGGGGCTGTTTGATGGGACTTTATATCAGTTAGGGGTGCCAGTTTTTGCTCGCAGTGCCTTGGTTGTAGCCATTTGGGTTGCCCTTACAGGTGGACTTCACCTCGATGGAGTGATGGATACAGCCGATGGGTTAGCAGTGCCAGACAGACAAAGACGTCTGGAAGTGATGAAAGATAGTGTCTCTGGTGCTTTTGGAGTGATGGCAGCTGCAGTTTTGCTGTTATTGAAAACTGCGGCTTTGAGCGATTTACATTCTTACCGCTGGCTAGGATTGATGGCATCGGCAGGCTGGGGTCGCTGGGGACAGGTGGTAGCGATCGCCCTCTATCCCTATCTCAAATCCACTGGCAAAGGGGCGTTTCACAAACAGGGTATTCGCTCCCCTCAGGATATTTTCTGGGGACTGCTGTTGTTGTTAGGTTTGAGCGGATTTCAGTTATTTATTGACTATAACAGATGGTGGATAGGAATAGAAATGGCAATTGCTGGATGTGCGATCGCTATACTAACTGGTTTATGGTTTCACCGTCAGTTGGGGGGACATACTGGTGACACCTATGGTGCCGTAGTAGAGTGGACAGAAGCCCTTTTACTTTGCCTGTTCACTAGCTTTTTCACCAGTGAGCAACCTCTTGAAAGATAGTTAAGATGTCATATTTGTCTATATTTTATAGAGCTATGAGAATTGCGATCAAACTTCTCTTTAATCATTGATCGGTCGCAGACGAGTAAGTTTAAGAGTAAATTTACCACCGCCAGTTTCCCCAAAGGCGCGAACTCGAACAATGTATTTACCACCCTCAGTAATTCGGGCAAATAAGAGGGAGTTAGTGCTTCCATCTGGACCATCGTCATTTTCTGCTATAGACGAACCATCAGCAGCAAGAAGGATGATGATGGTATCGAAGTCATCTGAGAGCAGGTCAATTGCCACCTGATCGCCCTTTTGTAATCGCACATAGTAATCACGGGCAAAGCCGCCTTCACCTGTGGGAATATCCAGGTCTGAAAGCGTATCGGAGACTTCGTAATTTGAAGGCAGAGAAATAGGGTTGTACATTCTCAGCTGCGCCTTAGCTGGTAAAGCTTGTCCCACGATAAAGAAAGCAGTCCAAAGTAGTAAAGCAGAGTACCACCGATTGGCAGAGGGGTTTGTCATAAAATGTCCGGTTTATTAATCTTAAACCAATCCATTATAGAAGTTTTCAATCCCTGATAGGGATACAGAGAACTTCGGATCTGGGAACTTCGGATCTGGGAAAGAAGAACAGGGAGCAGTAATAACAAAGCCTCTTTCCATCAGAAGAGGAAAGAGGCTAATGTGGTAAAAATTAATCCTGGCACCGAACTATTTTCCCAGTCAGCTACCCGACTAGTATCTTCGCCGCTGCCACGTTTCACTTTCGAGTTCGGGATGGGGTCGAAGTGGTTCCGCAGCGCTAAAAGCACCAGG
>JBFRWF010000237.1:0-6732 GCA_051439465.1 Xenococcaceae cyanobacterium
AACGGAGAGGGGGGGACTCCGGAGACGGGGAGATAAATTTGCCACGAAAAAATCAGCTTTCTCCCTCTCACCCACTCTCCCACTCTCCCTCTCTACAAGCTGAATGTAAAAAACCTACACTTGTAAGGGGGGGAGCAGGGGAAGAAAAAGACAGAAATATGTCCAGAAATGGTGTTAGCTACAATTGGATATATGGGTATGTTTAAGATAGCTACCCATACTCCTAAATAATAGAAAGCCTATGTCACTCCAAAATGGATTAAAGGCTCTCGAACAAGGACGTTACTCAGAGGCGGTGCAATTGCTCGAAGAATTTTGCCAAAGTTCTTCCAGGCACCACTCTCAAGAATATATCGAAGGGCAAATAGGTTTGGCTAGAGCCTATCACGGCAATGGTCAACTCGATCAAGCGATCGCCCTATATAGAGAGCTAGAAAATGACCAAAATCCCCAGGTAAGCAACTGGGCAAAGCAAGTCCTCTCCTCCTTACCTGCAACCACATCTCAAACCCCTGAGCAGTTAAGCGCACTGCTGGAAGCGGGACATCAAGCACTGAAGCAGAAAAACTACCCAGAAGCAATTAAATCACTAGAGGAATACTGTCAAAATAGCACTGATTCCCAGTCTTCAGAATATCAACAGGCTCAGATGTGGCTAGTCCAAGCCTATCGGGGGAATCGCCAGTTAGAAAAAGCCATATCCCTCTGTCAGCAGCTAGCAACAAGCGAAGATATGATGGTTCAGGAATGGGCAAAACAAGCCCTTCCATCCTTAAATGCTACTCAGAGGAAACAGACACCTGCCTCAGAGAAAACAGGAACAGAAACGAAAGCAGAGCAACCAAAATCCCTTCACAAAGCGGGAAGGGTGGCTCAAACCGGGGTAAGGTTAGCTATGAAAGGCATTGCCGGTAGTCTAGCCCTCGCCTCCGGTGTCACCATCTCCTTGCTATTTGGGATGGTATTAGTTTTATGCCTCAGTTTGATCCTGATCCTCAATAGCAACAATCCCCTCGCTGGGCTAATGGTGGCAGTTGCAATCACCCTGATATTTAATGCTGCTGCTTTTTTCATCTCTCCATTTATCATGGACTTAACCCAAAGCTTGCTTTACCAAACCCGTTGGGTAACACTAGCAGAAGTCCAGCGCAATAGTCCTGAAACAGCAGAAGTAATTGAGCGCGTCTGTCGAGAGAAAAATATCAAGCAGCCCCGTTTGGGAATCATCGACGACCAAAACCCCACCGCTTTTACCTATGGTTCCCTACCTAATAGCGCTCGTTTGGTAGTTAGTCAGGGTTTATTTACCTACCTCGATGATGATGAAATAGCCACGGTTTATGCTCATGAATTGGGGCATATTGTCCATTGGGACTTTGCCGTAATGACCTTAGCTGCTACTCTGGTGCAAATCACCTACCTGATTTATATCTTCGCCAGAAATATGGGTAGGGGCGGTGGTGATAGCAAGGTTAAAGATGCAGCCCAAACTGCGGCAATTGCGGCTTATGTGTTTTACATCATCGGGACTTACTTGGTGCTGTACTTATCCCGGACACGGGAGTACTATGCTGACCATTTTGCAGCTGAAACCACAGGTAATCCCAATGGCTTGTCACGGGCTTTGGTGAAAATTGCCTACGGTATTGTTGAAGAAGGGCAACGGGAGGAAGAACCGAGTAAATTGATTGAAGGTACCCGCGCCCTCGGTATTTACGACCCCAAAGCTGCTGTTTCCACAGGTACCGCCTATCGTATCGCCTCGGAATCTCAGAAAGTGGGGCGAGTATTTCTCTGGGATATATTCAACCCTTGGGGTTGGTGGATGGAGTTGAATTCTACTCACCCCTTGACAGGTAAGCGCGTCCGTGCATTAACCACCTACGCCGAGCAAATGGGTTTAGACACCGAATTTGATATGGCTTTGGTGGTGCGAGAAGGCAATAAGCTGAATAAGAAAAAGCTCTATGGCAATTTTGTCCTGGATATCTTCCTCTTTAATGCTCAGTTGATTGGCATCCTCGTCGGTTTAACTATCGGCTTTGCCCTCAATACCTTGGGAGGGGAGGGGACAGTATTTATCAGCTTTGCCCTATTTGGCTTTGGCATTGGAACCCTGATTAAAACGGCGGTGATGTATCCAGATTTCAAGCGATCGCCTCAATCTGATATATTCACTTTGATGTGCGATCCCTACGCCAGTCCTTTGCGCGGTCGTCCTGTGACACTCGAAGGCGAATTAATTGGTCGTGGGGATGCTGGCTATCAGTTTGGTTCGGATCTTAAGGTTCAGGATCGCACCGGGATGATTTATACCCGCTACGCTTCTCGCTTTGGTTCTTTGGGTAACTTCCTCTTTGGTTGGACTCAGGTTAAAAGCTTAATTGGCTCGGAAGTCAGTGCGGTTGGCTGGTTCCGCAGGGGAATTGCCCCCTGGCTAGACTTGATCCAGTTGGATACCAATAGCACCACTGTCAAGAGCTACCATCGCTTCTGGTCGATTATAGTTGCTTTTGGAGCGATTATTTTGGGGTTTGTGGTGCCCTCATTCTTCTGAAGCTATTAGGACTTGCCGGAAATGGGAGCAACACGAAAAAGTGGGATGAGCGAAAATAGGCGATCGCAGCGGAACATTTCACAAATTTTGTTACTCTGCACTTCCTCCGGAGGTATACATCTGGGCAAAATGCTCTTGCAACAGTCTGTGGATGAACCGATACCCTCCACGGGGTGTTGGTAGCAATGGATACTGTTGGCGAGAGTTTTACAAACCCTTGATAATAATGTTACAAGCCTGAAGGAGCAACGACAAATCAAGCATCTCAGGCTTTGTAACATTTTTCCCTACGCTATTGTGGTCTATTCGCCAACAGTATCCGTATCTCGGCTATACCCCATGAACAACTTCGACAAGAAATCGGGCTAGGATAAGTAATGCCAGAAGATTCGATTTATGAAATTGTTATATCACTGATGGTGATCGCCTCTTCTAACCAAATCAATCAAAAATGCGTAGGGGCGCAAGGCTTGCGCCCAAATATTTAGGAAATTCGTATTAGCCATTGCTGCCCAAATTCCTTAATGCAATCCTTCATTCACCATTCATTTCCAATAACCTCTGAAATAGGACATCAGACCGAATCTTATCAAAATCGCTGTCAGTTTTCGCCATGTCTCGGTATTTTGGATCTAGGTCAATGGCGTGTTGTAGATTTTCAATGGCAAGATTGATATTGTCTTGTAAGGCGTAATAGCAAGCTTTGTTGTAATGGGCATTAGCATAATCGGGTTTAATTTCCAAGGCTCGGTTGTATGAGGCGATCGCTTCTTCATACCTGCCCAATTTCCCCAGGGCAACCCCTCGGTTGTACCAAGCTTTATATAAATCGGGTTTAATTTCCAAGGCGCGGTCAAAGGAGGCGATCGCTTCTTCATACCTGCCCAAATTCCCCAGGGCAACCCCTCGGTTGTTCCAAGCTTTATGTAAATCGGGTTTAATTTCCAAGGTGCGGTCATAGGAGGCGATCGCTTCTTCATACCTGCCCAATTTCCCCAGGGCAACCCCTCGGTTGTTGCAAGCTTTATGTAAATCGGGTTTAATTTCCAAGGCGCGATTGTATGAGGCGATCGCTTCTTCATACCTACCCAAATCGTCTAGGGCAAACCCTCGGTTGTTCCAAGCTTCAGGGTCATCAGGCAGCCCAGTCAAGGTGGCGTGAGCCCAAGAAAATGATTCTCAATACAAGAGAGCTATTATCAATAAGTTTTTCTCTTTATCAAAAATCACACCTAATTTGAGAAAGACACAAGAGGGGAAGTCGAAGAAAAGAATTAGTTCGCGGCAACTTGCCGCGAACTACCTTGTTTTTTGACAGCAGGTTTCTTCCGCCCCAAGAAGGCAGTCAAATAAAAGAAACATTAATTCGCGAATTTATTTCGCCAATTTCCCCCCAGCTGACTCATTTGTTTGGCGAAGCCCGAGATTTCTTTTTCTGGGCTAGCAGCCGGGCCGTGGAGACATGGGGATGGCGGGGGTCATAAGGCGGTTTGGGCTTTTTCTTCTTCGGTTTTCTGCTCGCCGAAGTAAAAGCTTCGAGTTTGACTAATCGCGCCCAGTCTTGAAGCAGGGACAACAATTGGGTATAGCTCATTTGCCCAAAGTCTTCCCACTCAGATGGGGGTAGGGCAATCATCATACCTCGATAAGTCCCTTGGAGTTCGTCAGCCAGATAGTAGTAGGATAGTTTTTCCTCAATGTCTGTCTCATAAACACTCCCCAGAACGGCTTTGAGACAGGAAAAGAGATTGTAAGCCACCAAAGCCATACAAAAAGAAAATAAAGCAGCTCTGGGATAGCCCAAAGTCTTGATTTCACAGTGAAAGGTTTCCGTGGCCACCTGAAATAAAGTTTCTAGGAGCCAACGCTTTCGATACAACTGGGCCACCAACACAGCTATTGGCATCGGTTTCGGGTAAATTGGTCAACAGGACGATTTCGGTCTCCCCATCCCGGGTGGGCTGAGCCAATTGCACCACAACGCGGCGACAACAACACGAGTGACCTTCATAACTGACCACTCCCGTTTGGGAAAACACTTTTCCTCCTTCAGTTTCCCCTTCCCACACCAGTGGACTTTTGGCTTGCCAAGGAATGTTTTGATGTTGACGCACCAGAAAGAAGGCTTGCTTGGCTTCTATGCCAAAGATGAATCCGGTGGTACAGAGATTGCGGTCACCAATCCAGAGGTCTCCAGCTTCGACGGTCTTTAAGACTTCTGGCAAGAGAGACCGTTCTTGGGCGTGACCATCTTCAGTCGGGAAGATATCAATGGCTAGCCCCAGGGCTGGGTCGAGGACGACTAAAGATTTCCCCGGTAAGGCTCCGGCTCCGGTGTCTCGCAGCACTTCCAAAGTCTATTCGCGTTCGCGTAAGCGTGCGCAGCTCCGCGAGCATCGCTTGACTTATCCTGCCTGCCCGAGAGTCTGTTTCTGATCGTCTGACTTATCCTGCCTGCCCGAGAGTCTGTTCCCGATCGCCCGCCCCCCCCCCTGAACGGTTACAATTTAATGATACTAATTCTCAAGAATAGAAGACAAATCAGGTCGGATTTTTTTCCTCTTTTCCCAGAGATTTGACCCCAAAATGGCCCAATATCCGCTCCTGACTCTATTTTTTGGATATTTAAGTTAGTAACTTAGGCAATTGGACAACCCACTTTTTTCTTTCTCAGGCTTGTCACCCCTGATTTTGTCATACTTTCAGCTTTTATTAACCTAACCTTGACAGGGCTGGATCATCAGGTTTGATGTCCAATGCTGTCTCGAAGCACGAGAGTCCTTCTTCTAACTTTCCTTCCGCATCATAAATCCTCCCAATTTCGCGCCACAATCCTGCTTGGGTTTCGGGAGATTGCCGTCCATCTGTGATTAATTCTCGAATATCTAGGATTTTTTGTTGGCGTTCTTGAGGAGTCCATGCCAAGTATTCTTGATAATCTTCTTTAGCTTCAGTAAGAATGCGACTTGATTCCTTTTCAATCAAACTTCCATCCGAGGGAAACTCAAACACCCCAGATCGCCAGTCATAAAAGTCAGGAGAACGGCGGACGAGATACTTGAGACCGAAGAGAGGAACGAGAAACACCAGACAGAGGTTAAAATTATCTCTAAACCTCTCTCGCTGTAAATTTAAGTGACTAAGCAACGGCGGAACTGTATCTAATTTGTAGTAATCCCCCTGTCCGCCAATTCCTGGCTTGATATAGTTGATAAAGGACTTTTCAATCCCAGTTATAAATAAAATATCCAAGGGATATTGCTGGTATTTTTCTTCAATCAGTTGGTAGAGATTATCAATCTCTCCCGTTAACGAAAGAGTAGCAATCTTTTTCTGAGACAAATCTTCTTTAATTTGTTCCATAATCCGCTCTCCCTGTTCAGGAAAGCAGCGGACGAATACAATGCCAACCCCTTGCCGCCGCCTGAGATTTCGCCGTAACGCTTGATAGGTTTCTGCTTCTTCAGGTTGAATTTTTGACTCTCGTATCGGTAAGAATGAAACCATGATGGATTAGGTAGATTGATTTAACTTATGCACGGCTTTCTGAAACTCCTCAATACCTTCAATTAGAGGATGGATATCATACCAGCGGGTTATCTGTCCCTTCTCATTAATACCCCGATACTCCAGCACGCAGCGGCGGAAGAGCAAACTGCGATGTGCGTCATCATTAAAAATATTTTTAGTCTGATGGATGGTTGCTAATTTCTCCCATTCATGCCCCTCAACTGCCACTCGATAGGTGCTGTCTCTTGCTTCATTAATGGCGCGATTGATAGCAGTTTCGGTAACTGGTAACTCGTCAATCCAGTCCATCGCTGTTTGCATGAATAGCATTAGTTCTCTCACGTGCCCCCCTGTCAGATTCCCTGTTGCCTGTTGCCTGTTGCCTGTTGCCTGTTGCCTCGTCGTCAGACGCTGGTCACTGTTGATAATTGCCCAGATTCATCCTACACTGACTCTGAGAGTACAGCGTGGGGCTTCTCCGGGTTTCAGCTAATTAAACTTCTAGAAGAACAGGTAGGCGAGGCACTGAGAATTTTTGACTCTCTTGGACTAAGTAGTCTAAAAAGGTCTTGGCAACTACCGATAGCTGTTTGCCACCCAAATAGGCGACATACCAGCGGCGTTTGATGGGAAAATGTTCTACATCCAACACCGTGAGTTCGCTA
>JBFRWF010000238.1:0-3040 GCA_051439465.1 Xenococcaceae cyanobacterium
CCCTGCTCCCCCTGCTCCCCCTGCTCCCCCTCTCCCCTGATGTTGGTAAGTTAGACTATTGATAGAATAAGCTTTCTGCTTTTCCCAAATGGTACAGCCTCCGCGCAAGATACCTCTCCGAGAGCGTTTCAATATTTCCCGGTTAGCGATCGCCCATTCCTGGCTAACCGTATGTTTTTGGATTGCGGTGACTGTGGCTGGGCTATTTGCCTTCAGTTCCCTCAAATATGCGCTTTTTCCTGATGTCACCTTTCCAGTGGTGGTGGTGAATGGGAAAGCGCCTTTGGAGACTGTCCTGGAAACCGAAGCACAGCTGACAAAACCCATCGAGGAACCGCTTCAATCTTTGGAAGGACTCGATAAACTTTACTCGTCTACCTACCCAGGACAAACCGTTGTCAACCTTTTGTTTTACACGGGAACAAGTCTAGAATCATCAGCTGAGAAAGTTGAAACTTTACTTAAGCAAATCTCTCTTCCCCCAGAAACTACCTTTGAGGTAATTCCCTTCAACTTAAACGAGTCAACTGCTATTAGCTACGCTATTAAAAGTGACAGCAAAACCCTGAGGGAATTAACTAAGATTGCCAAAGAGCAGATTATCCCCCCCATTGCCCAACTGCCAGGAGTTCTGAAGGTCAATCTTTTGGGTGACCCTTCGCCAACAGAGGAGGAGAATAGTCAAGATCCAAGCACCAACCCCCCAACGCTGGTTCGTTTCAACGGTCAGAATGCTGTCGCTTTTGAGGTGATCAAGCGCGGCGATGGGAACACCTTGGAAGTAGTAAGTCAGGTTGAGAAAGCGGTGCAAAAGTTGCAAGGGGATTTACCGGAAGTGCAACTGGTCTTAGCCCAAACTCAAGCTGATTATATCCGCGAAGCCACTCAAGTCACCATTGATGCGCTGATTCTGGCGATTATCTTGGCAATTTTGGTAATTTTTCCGTTTTTGCGAAACTTTCAGGCAACCCTGATTACGGCACTAGCAATTCCGATTTCCTTGTTGGGAACCTGCATTGTCATGGCTCTATCTGGATTCAATCTAGAAAGCATTACTCTGCTGGCTTTGGCGCTGGTGATCGGCATTATCGTAGACGATGCGATCGTTGATGTGGAAAATATTGCTCGGCACATCGAAAAAGGAGAAAATCCCCGAACAGCTGCTATTTTGGGCACTAATGAAATTGGACTGACAGTTTCCTCCTCGACTTTGACAATTGTGGCAGTATTTCTGCCCGTTGCTTTTATGGGGGGTATGATAGGACAGTTCTTTAAACCCTTTGGTTTGACGGTTTCGGCAGCAGTCCTCACCTCCCTACTGGTTGCCAGAACCTTATCCCCCGTTCTAGCAGTCTACTGGCTTAAACCTAAGAAAAACAGAGCAGCACAGGAGAATTCCCCATCCCAGATTACCAATTACCAATTACCAATTACCAATCACTACCGCAACTTGCTGCGCTGGTCACTGCACCATCGGAAAATAGTAGTGGGATTAGCGATTTTCAGCTTCATTGCAGGGATCGCCCTGATTCCTCTGATTCCCAAGGGGTTTATTCCCCAGCTGGATCGAGGTGAGTTCAACATTGTCTACACAACTCCCTTGCCTAAATTGCCCAGTGGCTGGAATATCAAAAGGGAGGAAAAGACACCAGAGAAATCCCCGACGGCTTCACCTGTGGGTGAAGGGACTTTCGATTGGCTTGCGGATTTAGCAAAATCTCCCACCAGGCTGTTGCTGCGTAGATCCCGCAAGGTGGGTGAGAAACTTGAAGAGGTTGTCTTGGATAGGCCAGAGGTGGAATCAGTGTTTACCATTGTAGGACTGCGAGGCTTACCCACAAAAGGCAAGCTCCATGTCAAACTCAGCCAGGAGCGCCAATTAAATACCGCCGAGGTGCAAGACCAACTCCGCGCCGATTTGCCCAAGCTTCGTAGAGTCACCACGAGCGTTGAGGATATTCAGTTCGTTGATACGGGGGATGAAAAAACCCTCCAGGTTTCTCTACTCGGTGATGACCTGGAAGTCCTGAGCAGCACTGCTCAAGCAATCAAAACTCGCATTGAGAAGTTGCCCGGATTTGTCGATGTCACCACCACGGGGAAAGATAATGAATCAGACGCTATTCAGATTGAGCATAACAATGGTCAGCGAGCTGTCTATATCAGCGCCAATCTCAGCCAGGGTCAAGTACTCGGGGATGCTACCGACCAAGTTGTCGCAGTGGCTCAATCTATTTTACCTCCCGGCGTGACGTTAGATCTGGAAGGAAATTCGGCTCGTATTGGCGAAATTATGGGGGATTTTGCTGCCACTTTAGGGTTATCAGTTGCTTGTATGCTGCTAGTGCTGATATTAATCTTTGGCAGATTGCTAGAACCGATAGTGGTTGGCTTATCTCTGCCTTTATCCATCGTCGGAGCAATGCTGGCGCTTCTGATAACCCAGAGTGATTTCGGTATGGTTTCCCTAATCGGTCTGATTTTCTTGCTCGGTTTGCTTGACAAAAATGCCATTTTACTCATGGATTACGCTAACCAGCTCCGCAAATTCGGCTTAAGTCGTGATGAGGCAATTCTGGAAACTGGAGTAGTACGTCTGCGACCGATTCTGATGACTACGACTTCAACAATCTTAGGGATGACGCCGATCGCTTTGGGATTGGGTGCAGGAGCAGAGTTGCGACAACCGATGGCTGTAGCAATTATCGGCGGACTAATCACCTCTTCCCTATTGAGCTTGATTGTGGTTCCAGTACTCTATACCCTTTTAGACGATATCTGGCTTACTTTTCACTTTCTATTCAGCAAACCCTAAGTAGAATCCCTGAAATCTCGGATTCTGTTTATTGGATTTTTTGGGATTAATACGGTGTTCTCCGCTTAATTGCTGTGTTACTTTCGGATTAACGATTAAACACGACTTGGCAAAATTGAGCTATTCAATTTAAAAATAGAACAAAAGTACTTGTCTAAACAGGCATAAATACCTCCAGAATTTGCTGAGAGGATTGACCTTGAGCAAATAAGCCTTCTGCTAAAG
>JBFRWF010000239.1:0-10984 GCA_051439465.1 Xenococcaceae cyanobacterium
GTGTCAAAGCTCCCCTACCCACCTCGACTAGGCTTATGCCTAGCTGTTTGGCTACTTTTCTCAAAATGTTTACTGCCCCATTACAATCGGCATTTATCAAAAAGCCTTTGGCAGTTTTGTATAAGCCTCTTTTGACCCTTTGTCCTGACGAGGACCAGCCGTCGGGTTTTTCACCGTATTTAGGCAAAGAATCTCCATCTAGACACGAAGCTTGGGATGTATAGGCTTCTTCAGTTACTGTGAACTTTATCCCAAATTCTCCACAGAGTTGTTTGAGGCGAAGGATTAACCTTCCCGTTGGAATGGTCACGAAATTCTGATTATTTCTCTTACCCATATTGGACTCAATCTTCTGTTCAAAATTCCATCCAAATACCAAGTTGCCAATTTGATCGTGAAGGCAACGGTTGACAATGAACCTCGCTGCTTTATTTACGATATCTCGCATTTGGTTATTGCGTTTAAGTTGGAGTCTGTCTAGGTGACCATCCCAGTACTTATTTGGCTTACCTTGTTTGTACTTAGCCATTAATCGACAATAACCTTGATTCAAAGCTCTAAGCTTTTTGCCATCAATGATAAAGCTTTCCCCTTTGGTTGAAACACCAGTTAGCCAATTTACCCCTCCATGATCTAGTCCCAAAGCTTGGGTATAATCAAGATTAGGATTGATCTCTATAGGTTCTTGGCCATCATCAATTACCCAATCTAGCCAGAATTGACCATAACTTGGTCTAATTGTCACCTCTTTGACCCAATCAGGAGCAATGAATTCCGGCAATTCTAACCTAATATCAGCTATTACTTCAGACTTGATTTCCCGGCTAATCGAAGGCTTGAAATAACCCTCACAGTAATTTAAAGCTTGACGGGGAAAGGTTATGGCAGCCAATCCCCCCTTCTTTCTGTATCTAGGCAAAGAAGGTTTATCTACTTCCCTCTCGTAGTAAAGACCAACCAGTTTGTTATAAGCACTGATAGATTCAGCTACTGTTTTTAATGTCTGTTGGGCTGACTGAGAAGCCAGAATTTTGTAATGGGGGTTTGACTTCAACTCCCTACACAGCTCTGAATAAGTTACAAGACAGCGATAAGTCTTCCAAGCAGCTCGGTAATCGTCATTACTCCAGTAAGTGAAAAGGGAATTCTCCATGTCTGACAACCTGTCGTAATGCTTTTGTCTGACATAGAAGACTGCACAGTTAGTTAAGCTGTTAGCCCGTCGGCATTGATCTGCCCAGAAATCTATTTCTGAATCTGTGAACTTAGCTCTAATTGGTATAGTTCTGTAAATCTTTATCACCTCCTTCTCCATTCTAACAGTTTATTTTCCCAAGGAAACGGCGGGTTAAAACCCGTCGAGTCGGATTTCATCCCCCGGTTGAAACCGGGGGCTCTCATCCTCCGGAATTTATTGGGTAGGGTGAAGATGGCTCGTTCCAGCAATCGTGGACTTAATACCACCAGAGCATAAGCTAAGCTAGCAATAGGATTCATCAGTGGGGCAATAATCATCGCACCGATAATTGTCGCAGCACTATTAGTCAGTAAGCCAAAAGTCGAGATTGCTGCTGCCAAAGTTAGCAGTAAATAGAAATTAAAAGTGGGAAGTGATGCTTGTAAAAAAGCCTGATTCAATTCGCTAGCCGGAATGGGATCTTCCTGCATCACCAGCCAATCTTGGGTAAGATTCTGCCAAGATTGCTGGATATGTTTTTTGAGCTGTGTCAGCCAAATCATAGAGTAATAGATAAGTCATTTAATTATTTTGAAGATTGTTTGAGCTAGTTTTTCCAGGTACTTAAGCGGTAAAGTAGCCACAAGCTAACGATGACTCCGACCAGCCCCGCCAAAATCACGTTCATCACGGCTAGCAGCCCAAGCATGTCCATCGGCACAATTATAGGACCTGGGTTAATCACTTTACCCCCTGGGGTGGGCAGCAAAATCGCTGCTGCACCTTGGGGGAGTGACATTATGACATACAGCAACCCCCCCACCGTGACCATGCCAATCAAAGCCGCAAGGAAGATGACTCCCACATTGGCAATGATGCCAATCCAAACTTCTCGAATGACACTGACTTTGGCAGGGCGTTGGTTGGAATCCTCGAGCTTGCTGGCTAATCGGGTGTAGCGAAAACACCAGTAAATGGTAAAGATCAGGGTCAGGATGTCAACAAAGCTCAAAATGTTGCCAGAATCTGGAACACCCATTGGCAGATTCTTTGAGGAGAAAAACCATTGGAATGTCGCCACCATGACTGGAATCAAGCCCAAGACGACTTGGCACCAAAAGCCTATCCAGCCCAAACGGCGAAAGGTGACGGCAATTTGGCGGGGACTCGGTGGCGTATGGGATAATCGGTTAAACATATTCAGATATGATGATTCCAACGATTAGTTACTAACGCAAATCGCTATTGAGAATTATCCTCTTTTCCATTGGTCTAATTCCTTATGCTCAAGGGCGATCGCTTCGGCGTTCTCCTCTGTTTGTTTTGGTTCCTTTGGCTTTTCCTTGAATACTTGTAATCCAGCTTCTTCTACCTCAAATCCATTAGAAGTAGGCGCACCAAGTTTACCACTAACCATAGCCGAATGGCACGCTCAATAAGATAACACAGGGCAAACGAATCTAAATTTTCTTGACAAATTACCATTTATGTGTATTGAGGAACATCGGGCGATCGCCTATAAAGACCACGCGCACCGCCGTAGGCGGATCTCTTCGAGATCGCCCTCTTCCCCCAGGCGATCGGAGCTTAGAGGGAGGCGATCGCTACCGATTCGGGATATTCATCATCCATTGAGGTGTGGAAGAAGAACTGACACCCGCCATTAGTGTAGGGAGCATGGCTGGAGCCAGGATTGGAGCGGATGTAATCGCCAGCGCCATATACCTCATCTCCAATCACCAGATCTCCTTCCAGCATGAAAATTTCTTCCGCTGCCGCATGACGGTGAGCCGGATAGCGAACCCCTGGTTCAGCCCGTAGAAACCCGACTATTTCTCGCCTAACCTCATCCGTGTGAACGATCGCAACGAGAACTCCTGGTACGGTATGGGGTTGCCAGTTCAAATCCTGCGCTCGCACTGCCTGGAAGGGAGCGGGAGAGCTTTCCGGCACTTCATCGGAGGACGGTGTCTCCAGCCCCAGGCGATCGAACAGTCGGTGTTTTAGGTCGGTTGGGAGTGGTAACGGTGAACTGCTGTAGGGAATAGCTGTCACCGCCGATTCGTAGGATGCCAGTTCCTCCAACAGGTCTGGACATTCGGCAACCTGCTGCTCAACCCATGCCCCCTCTAGCTCACTCAGCGCATCCAGCGCATAGAGCGGAGCCAGTTCGCAAAAGCAGTGATTTTCAGGGTTCATTCCGCGATCGCCTTCCATGCAACATCCCATCCTGTAGTAGTTACAAGTCCTCCTTCGAGCCAAGAGCAGACTTTAATTTATTTAATCATAACCGATGCAAATAGGTATACGTCATTGGTTTTCAGTTGGATCTGTATGGCATCTCTAAAGGGAACTTCGGATCAGGGAACAGGGAACAGGGAATAGTCCACCTACTTACCTGACACCTAACACTAGTCTAAACTCCAGTTCTTTAGGTGTAGCGACCTGACATAATAATCACTCCGACCCGAAATCAAGGCGATTTTCGACCCACATTATGGCTCAACAGCTTTACGCCCATTTCCGAGTTTTGAGCGTATTTTGTGGGTGATAGATAAACAGATAATAGTAGCAATTAAGATTAAAAATGCAGCATTGAAAAACGGTGAATTTTTCCCGATGACAACAAAGGCAAAACCTGCAAAAATAGGTCCAGCAATAGTGCCAAGAGAAGAAGCCGATTGTGCCATTCCCAGTATTTTACCAGTTTCGTAAGGTTCTGCTAATTGGGAAAGAAGACTTCTAGTCGCCGTTTTAGAGAGACAATCACCAATCGTTAAACAACTCATCGCTCCTAATAGTAAAATCAAACTTGTAGAAAAAGGAATCAAAAATAATCCCATTCCTAAAAGAATCAGCCCGGCAACCAATAAATTCACTTCTCCAAATCTTTTGTTTAGTATTCCAATCATTTGAGCTTGAAGAATTGTTGCCAAAACGCCACAAAACATCAAGAGATAGCCTACTTGTTGAGGTCCCCAAACAAATTGACTTTCAAGCCACAAAGCTAAAATTGTTTGAACGCCGACTAAACCTAAACCAATCAAAAAAAACACTCCTATTAATACATTGATCAAAGGTGATTTTAAGGTTTCTATCAGCCCTGATAATCTTTTTGACCCTGCAATTGTCTTGATTGGTTTTTCTGAGGTTTGTTGGTTGGATTTTGGTAAGGTGAAAAAGGCAAAAATGAAACCCAACAAAGATAATCCTGAAGCGGCTAATAAGGGTAATTGATAATTAACCTGTTCGGTGTAACTACCTGCTAATAATCCCCCAATTGCAGGTCCTAACGTAAAACCCAGTCCAAAAGAAGCTCCAATCATCCCCATTCCTTTTGCTCTATTATCGGGAGTGGTGATGTCAGAAATATAAGCTTGAGCCGTAACGATAGTACCTCCCATAAATCCAGCTAACAAACGGGAGGCAAACAACATCCATAAAGAATTTGCCAAACCACACCATAAATAGGAAAGACAACTACCACCGATAGATAATAATAAAATTGGTCTTCTCCCCATGTGATCGCTTAATGATCCCCAAAACGGAGAGAAAAGAAACTGCATTAACGAGAAACAACTAAAAAGGAGTGTGATAATAGCAGGTGATGCTCCAAAGTGTTTGGCATAGAAAGGTAGTAGGGGAATAATGATACCTATACCAATCACATCAATGAAAACAGTTAAGAATAAAACGAGCATCAACCTATTGCTTTTCATGGGCAGTATAGCGCTACGCGCAATTAAAAATTAAAATTAAAAAGTTTGCTGCAAGGGAGTTTCAGACTCTAGCAATGTCCTAGTCTAAATGCGTAGTGCTATATTAGAGGCTGTTTGAAAAGTCCCCCGACTCCTGGGTAGGGCGAAGCATTTGGACAGAAAATCTTGGGTTTTGGCCATCAGTTATCCCCCAAATGCTTCGCCCCTACAACTTTTCAAACACCCTCTTAGGTATTTTGTCAAATTTTATTACTGAATCGGCGCTCTAGTACAGCGAGGCGAAAATAACTGACCAGCTAAAATTCTCCCTACCTCCTCTGCCTCCTGGAGCCTCTTCTACCTCCTCTGCCTCCTGGAGCCTCCTCTGCCTCCTGGAGCCTCCTCTGCTCCCCCTGCTCTACCTACTGGTTACTTATTTATGCCAACCTGTACTAGTACTCTGACAATTTTAAGTTGAGGGATAGGGCTGCAGGGGAGCAGGGAGCAGGGAGCAGGGAGAGAATTGAAAAACTGATTGTTCTATCCATCATTTCAATCTTGACGGAGTACTAGTGTTCTGAGTCGGTGAACCGGAGCTGCCACTGGGCATAGAACAATAGGAGAGCTAACAAACCATAACTGATTCCCCAGGGCGCACCAGCTCCCCAACCTAACTGGAGCACCGTGTCCCCCATTGTCCAGCGATAACTGTGGAGCAAGCCAACCCAAGAGGCTCCTGCAGCGACTAGGGACCACAAAGCCGCTTTGCTGAATTCTCGTTCAATGATGTGAACCGTTATCGTCGCCAGAATCATGGCGGAAAAAATCAAGCCTTGTTCGAGAGCAAAAGCTCCACTAATATAGGTGTCACTGAGTTCAAAGGCAGGAATCAACTCAGACGTAAAGGGTTGCTCCGGTGTCCCCAAGCCAGCGACCCGTAGAGCATTCTTAGCAATCAACGCGCCCCAGCCCGCAATCCCTGGCAGCAGACCGACCACGACTGCTGGCGCGTGATGGGCTGGGGTGGCGGTAAAGCTTTGGGTCACAATCACAATGCCAATCCACAGCACAATTGCCATCCCGCTATCGATGGGGACGAAGAAAGTCAGTAACCCCACGGTTCCACTCAAACAAAGCACCCCCATGACAACACCATTGAGTAGGGAATAACCCACCCGTGCTCCCATCGCTTTCCAGCCGGGGTGACCAATGTAGATGGTCGTAGGAAAACACGAGCCAAACAAGGCGGCGACTATAGAACCAATGCCATTAACTGCTAAACAGGGAGCCGCTGGGTAACTATCGCCTGCTGCAGAAGCACTTTCCAAATTTTGGAGGCTACCTACCAGATTGAACAGTCCCATGGGCAAGATAACACTGAAATAGCTCAGGAGTCCTGTACGTTGTTGCCACAGCTCCCCCAACCAGAGCTGTGGTCGATAAAGTCCAATGGGTGCTGTTGCTGCCGTGAACTGGGTTGAGTCCCAACTCACCAGACCTGTAGTCCAAGCCAGGGCAATGCCCAGTAAAACCGCCAGTAAGCCGCCGGGAATGAATATGTTTGTCCCAGGAATCGAAAACTTTACCCGACCAAAGTAGGTTAATAAAATCACCCCCAAGGGAACCAGTCCGACAAGGGGATGGGCATATGTACGCAGGAAAAAGCCGATGGAAATAAAAGTCAGGGCAATTCCTCCCAAAGTGGACAAGAGGGCCGCACGGGGGGTGAACCGACGCAGTCGGTCTGCCACAGTTGCCCCGCCCAATTCAATCAGGCCAGAGCCTAGGCAAGCCACTAAGCCTGCCTGCCAAGCCAGTTCCGCCGCTTGATGGTCGGAGGCTCCCCTTGCCAAGGCTTCTAAGCGAACTGGCAGCATAACCAGAAAAATATAGGCGAACAAACTGACTGTGTTAATGCCATAGGGGAGGGCGGTAATATCAGAGCGCTGTTCCCGCTTACCCTGTTGATAAGCTAGCCAACTGTAGTAAAAATTGCCTACTATTAAACTGAGGGCAACACTGGGTAGAATCCGTCCGTAAACCAGGTCGGCAGGAAACTTGAGGACTCCAATTGACAAGCTCACAATCACCAGGATTTGGATTAAGTTATCCAGGGCTAGACCAAAGAAGCCATCAAGATCGCGACGGACAAACCAATGGGGAGAACTAAATGAAGAAGTGTTGTGCATGAAAGTTAACTAATGGATTCGATTAGAGCGCAGATGCCTCGAGGCTGATTCCTTATCCCCCCAAAATAAATCGCAGACAGAAAGGTTTTAAAACAGTCTTTAATTTAATTTTTTGAAGGATTATTCCTGACAGGCTCATGGTAATTATTAAGATAGCGTAAATACCTAGGGTTTTCATCATATTTAAGTTTTCCCATTGTTCTAAAACAAGCCGCCCAATGACAACCGAATGGAAAATGTACATAAATAAGGAAGCTTCTCCCAAGACTCTAAAAAAGTTCCATCCTTTCCAGGAGCGCGTTGAGGAGAAAAAGTAAAGCAGCAGGAGCACAGCGCCAATCGCAAAGAGAATATATCCGGTAGAAGGTGGATAAAATAATTCACTAAATCCTTCTCGCTCATAACTAGGACCTGGTGCTAACCACCACAGTAAGCTCCCAACTACAATGAACAGGAAGCCACATATATTTTGAAGGCTACTATGGTCTAATGTATGTCCTTTAGCATCCCACCTCAGTTTGGCTAAAACACAACCTAAAAAAGCAAAGCCCAACCAGGGAAATAGAGGAAACCATCCGTCAATTACCCAATGGTGAAAAATACTCATGTTTATCTTTAACTCGACAACTGAACTGCCATCTAAATAAAGTTCAGTTGGGTGAGGAATGTATCCCAAAAACTTTTGCAAAACTGGTGTGAGTAGAAAAATAGCGCTCACCAGACTGATGAGCCATTTCAAACTTAATTTGTTAGCGAGATAGGCACCAGGTAAAGATAAACCAATCAAGTAAAGAACATCCATCGTCATAAAAGGGACGACCCCCCAGGCAATCGGGTCAACGAGCGCCCCACAAATCAAAATGAGAGTGCCTCTTAAGAGGTAATACTTAAATAAGTGTTTCTGTTTGGTGCTAGTTAGACTGACCATCATTCCTGTGATGGTAATAAAAATAGGAGCAGCAAATGAACCATAAAGCCGAAATACAAAGGGGTGGGGAGGCTTGAGGACAGGTCCTAGATTGGCAAGAACCATTGTAAAAACCGCGAAACCTCGCAGAATATCGATTGAAACATCCCGTTTATTTGGCTGGGTATTCATTAGCATCATATAGGTTCAATTGTTGCAAGAGCTCCCCAAGTTTTTGCTGATACTGGCCATAGCTGGCCCAATCACCCTGGCGCAGAGCGTCCTGGGCTTTTTGGTAAGTTAAGAGCGCTTCTTCCACCAGCTGTGAGAACTCTCCTGGTGCACCCCTGGGCGATTCCCTTTGGGATAGCTTGTCGGAGCGCTCCGAACCTTGGGGGCTCCCAAAAATTGCCTCCAGGGAGTTTTCCAGAGATTTTTCCATGGCGATCTGGTTCTCATAGGCCACAATCACCCGCTTCAGCTGAGGCAAGGAACCCTGCTCGGCTCGCAGGTAGACTGGCTCCACGTAGAGCAAAGAATCCTGGATGGGAATGACTAACAAATCGCCCCGAATGACCCTGGAGCCTTCCTGACTCCACAAGGTCAACTGCTGGGAAATTTGCGGATTCTGGTCGATGCGAGCCTCAATTTGCCTCGGACCGTAGACCAGTTCTTGTTTGGGAAACTCGTACAGCAGCAATTTCCCGTAGCTCTCACCATCCGAGCGAGCCGCCATCCAGGCAATCATATTGTCTTTATTGGCGGGAGTAAAGGGCAAAATCAACAGAAATTCTGCTTTTTTCTCCTGTGGCAGGCGCATAATTGCGTAGTAGGGCTGCATGAGCTGCTCATTTCCTTCATAAACCTCTGTGGGGAAGCGCCACAGATCCTCCCGGTTGTAAAACACTTCCGAATTGCCCATGTGGTAGGACAAATACATTTGCGCCTGGAGCTTGAACAGATCCAGGGGGTAGCGAAAATGGGCCCTGACTTCCGGCGCAATGGTATCGCCGGACTCAAATAGGGTGGGAAATATCTTGCGATAGGTGGCGAGTACCGGATCGGTCTCATCGACGACAAAAAACCGCATGGTGCCATCGTAAGCATCAACGAGGATCTTGACGGAGTTGCGAATGTAGTTGACATTACCCCGCAAAATTTGCCTGGCATTCCCCCCTTGTAAATTGGATGCGGCTCCATTGCTGCGCCAAACGGGCTCGGAATAGGGATAGCGATCGCTTGCGGTGTAAGCGTCAACAATCCACTGCAGTCTGCCGTTGATGAGGGCGATGTAGGGGTCATTGTCGAAGCGGAGAAATGGTGCTACCTGATTCACCCGCTCTTTAAGGAGCCGATAGTAGTGGATGCGGGAGGTGTCGGTAAAGTAGTTGGAAATTAAAATCTTGAGACTGCCCAAGTCGTAGGCATAAGCCAGCCTGTGCCAGAGGGATGGCATGGGCACCCCGCCTTGGCCGTCGTATTGGGTAAAAGCATTCTCGCCACCGACGGGATAGTCGAACTCTTGAGTTCTGGTGCCAGTAAAGATATAGGTATCCGTTTCTTCGCCATAGTAAATCGCCGGCTCACTTACCTGAAGCTTCACCTGGGATACAGGCGGAATATCCTTGATATACAGTTCGGGTAAGCCATCGGGGGTGACGCGGTTGACTGGACTCATCACCAGACCGTAGCCGTGGGTGTACTTCAGGCGCTGATTGACCCAGGTACGGGCTCTCTCCGGTATCTGGGAATAGGAAAGTTCCCGCGCCGCCAGCATTACCTGTCGAAAATCGCCGTCGAGCAGGTAGCGATCGACATCCACATCCTTAAATCGGTAGTAGAGACGGATCTCCTGGAGCTGGCGGTAGGTTGCCAGCAGGGGGCGGTAGTCCCACAACCGAATGTTGCGGATGGTAGACTGGTTTTTCGACAAGGCTTGGCGGTCTAATTGAGCTGTGACTTGGTAGTCAGATCGTTGCACTGCGTCTAGGTTATAGGCTTTCCGCGTAAATTCGATATTGTAGGCTATATAAGGTTTTTCTTTCTCTAATTCGTTGGGTGCAACGATAAATTGTTGCTGAAACCATGGATAGATGCCGTTGAGTAGCATCCAAACAACGAGGGAAAAACCAATGCCCCAGGCTGGTAAAGTAAAACCTTTTTGCCAAACCGAAAGCACGAACAAGACCGCCACTCCCAGGGCGGCGACGCTCATTGCACAGTAAGCCAAAAGCCTTGCGTGAACATCGGTGTAGCCAGCGCCGAAGATGACCCCGTCAGGAGAGTAAAGCAGATGGTAGCGTTCCAACCAGAAGCTTAGGGCAATCAAAAGGGCGATCGCCGCTAGCAGCCAGCTTAGATGGGTTTTGGGTTGACCCACTAGAATCCTTTTCGAGCCTTTCCTCAGGCTGATTTTTCCTAGAAGACCGTAAACGAGGATAGATAGGCTCAGTCCACAAAGCAAGAGACCCAACAGCCAGTTTCGAAGACCTTCGTAAAGTGGCAGTTGAAAGAGATAAAAGCCTATGTCCTGCTGATAGATGGGATCTTGGATGCCGAACTCGCTGGAATTTAGGTACTTTAAGATTGTCTCCCAAGCTAAGGTACTTTCTGTCGCTGCACTCAAAGCAAGGAGAAAAATAAAAACGAGAGCAACGTAATTCGGGAGCTTCTTGGTATGTGCTTCTAAGCCGCTGCCTTCAAGAAAGCGAAGGGAGCCAGATCTGAGGACGAGCCTCTGTGCGCCTGCGCTTCCCAGGTGCAGGGCAAGCCGATAGTTTCCCCAGAGAAACAGGGCGTAGAGGACGAACGTACCAAGCCAGATCAGAATTTGCCAGGTCAGTCTGGTCCAGAAAACCCGGGAAAACCCCACGGCATCGAACCACCATGCCTCCGTGAGAAGATGGGTCAGAGTTTTCGATAGAGGTAGACCCAAGACGGCAATGAGGATGATCGGAATGATGATTTTCCCACGGTTCATCTCAAATTTCGGCGCTCCTCCCCTCCCTACTTC
>JBFRWF010000240.1:0-4826 GCA_051439465.1 Xenococcaceae cyanobacterium
ATCGCCTTCTTCCCCGATCGCTTTCTTCCCCGATTGCCTTCTTCCCCGATCGCCTTCTTCCCCGATCGCCTTTCTTCCTCGATCGCCTTTCTTCCCGATCACCACCAGTGGTTATTGAGCAGTTACGAAGGAACTTGCAGTTGATAGCCCGATCTTTGTTAAATCTGGGAAACTTTCGTCACGCTCTGTTTATTCCTATTAAACAAGACTCGCGGTATCAATAACACTCGTAACAAAAGCCAGAGCGATCGCAACTCTCCCGGTGTCTTCTGGAGCTTCCACCTACCTGGACGACAGAATAACATTTCTACTAAGCGCCGATATTGATCCAGACTAATTTGCTCAAACATAATTCGCACAGTGGGAGACTTTCGGGCAACACCTATCTTGGCAATTGTTCCTTCTAGCTTTATCCCCTCTTCAAGAATTTCTAGAGTTACCGACTCTCCTTTAATTAAGGGGAAAGATTGATTCAGGATCACTTCTGCCCCACCTTCAGAAATAGCAGTGGTAATTCCCAATAGGGAAGAGCTTACAAGTGTAGGTTTTTTACATTCAGTTTGTAGAAACCTACTTTTAACTTTAATTTCTACCCGCCGCCGCAGCTCAAACCATTCATAAATATCTGGTTTAGGAACATCCAGCAAAACTAACAGGGCAAGCCCTATTATAATCAGGTCGTAAGCACTCCAAATAAAAACCAGGTTTATCCCTTTAGTTAGCTCAGTCATTTCAGGGGTCATCGGTACAGTGCCGCCAATGCCAAAAACCCGCAATAAGCTGATAGCTGTGGCGACAAACAAAATGATGAGTGGCCAAGCCAAAGCCCAGTTGAAAACAAAGCGTTCTCGCGTTTTGCCCTTTGGTGTCACGTTAAACCCCTTAGAGAAGGGATTTAGCATTACTTGAATCACCGTCATAGCCAGGGGGAAAGCCAGCACCACGAAGTAAACCTCCGAGAACAAAGCGGAGCGCGATCGCCGGTTTAACCAAGAGAATGTCGTTAAAAAAACCAGATAGTTGGGCAAAAAGAAATACAGGAACTCAGTGATATTTGTCCGCAGCACGACAACGCCTAAAAATGAATAGGCTAAGGGCATAAACAGAAATCCCGCGCGGGATATGATATTAAACCAACTCAGCAATCCTTCTAAATGCGCTAGCCTTTGTATAGGGCTTAGTCCTGAAATTGTTAAGGGATTAGAATCAATAAAAAATGCCTGGAGGGTGCCTCGTCCCCACCGCAACCGCTGGGCGAAATAGGAAGCCATATTTTCCGCAGCCAAACCAGCACTTAACTTTTCATTCAAATAAATCAACTGGTAGCCGAGGGCACAGAGGCGAATGCCGGTAAAATAGTCTTCGCTCAGGGAATCTGTGACGAAGCTGCCGACGGCTTCTAGGGCATCCCGACGCACCACAAAGGAAGTGCCTGCACAAACCGCGCCGCCAGCAGCGTCCCGTACTGTCTGAATGTACCGGTAAAACAATTCTTCTTCCGCCGTGAGCACCTCTTCTAAGCCGAGATTGCGGGCGATGGGATCGGAATTGTAAAAACTTTGGGGAGTCTGAACTAGGGCGATTTTCTCATTTTGGAAAAAGCCAACGGTGCGGGTGAGAAAGTTTTTAGTAGGGACAAAATCTGCGTCAAATACAGCAATTAATTCACCGGAGGTTTTGGTGAGGGCATGGTTTAAATTCCCAGCTTTGGCATGGCGGTTGTTTGGTCTAGTTATATAATTACAGCCTAATTCTTTTGCCAGTTGCTTGATTTCCGGTCGTCTGGTGTCGTCTAGGAGATAAATTTTTTTATTGACATATTCTAGGGCTTGACAGCCAACAATTGTGCGCCGAAGCATAAAAGCTGGTTCGCTATAAGTGGGGATTAAAATATCCACTGATGGAGTGAAGATTCCCTGTCGCACTGTCTCACTGTACTTGTCTGCTTCCCGGCGGCGGTCTTTTACTCTCAGGATTAAATATAGCTGGAGGATGCTAACGACGATGGTCAACATTTCTAGGAAAAATAGTCCGAGGCTAAAGACACCGTCGAGGGGGTTTGACAAATTTAGGGTAGAGAGCGATCGCCACAAAACATAGCGAATGACCAAGGCTAGCAAAATTGATACTACTATCACCCGAGACCAAGTTCGAGGCTGGGGGGATATTTTCATCACCCCTTGGGCAATGAGAAATAGCACCACCGTGGGTGCTAGTAGGTAATATTTATTGCTAAACTCCGGCACTTCTAGCCACATCGGCGGGTTTTGCTGCCAATAGTGCAACTGGGCAAATAATTCAGAGATGATGCCCTCGCCGGAAAACCACGAAGCAGCGATCGCCCCTACTATTCCAACCATGCCTAGCATCACCAATGTTGCTGCTTGCGGGCGGCAAACTCGTGCCGAAGGAAAAAGTGTTGAGAGTTTACGGCGAAACTGTAAAACAGATGGCTTGAAAATTAGCATGATTTGTGGATAAGACAGTTATCAGTTGTCACTGTTAACTGTTTTCTGTTCAATGATTATTGCTTATTGAGTGACCAATCATAGTCTAGGTAGCTAATTTTGTAGCCTCCCCGTGCAAGATACTCCCGATCCTCTGGGCTAAGGTAATTGCTGAGAAAATTCAATACCGCCCGCTGCTTAGCATTGCCAGTAAACTTCCCCTCTATCCCGTAACTCTGCTTCCAATCTTGGCCATACCACTTAAAAATGGAAGAAAGATAAACGCGACCCTCTTTTCTATCAATGCGGAAGCCGTGGGGACTGGCAATGAACTTGCGCACCTGATCGTCGAGTTGGGCATCGAGTTGTTCAGCCCTGTAGGGTTCATTCCGCAGAGGCGGACAACTCATAGCGGCACAAACTAAGACAACATGGAGTCGGGGTTCATTGAAGTCTTTGCGCAGTGTATCGTGTTCGATGTTGTCCAAGGTCTTGGATTCACCTGCGATGTTGAATTTCCGTCTGTTCCAGACTCCCGGAATATCCCTAATACTCTTTTTAAGAGGATTTTGGTCGATGATAGATTGCAGGGTTAAGGCGTTGTAAGCATTCATCCAGAAGGCAATCTGTTCCTTTTCACTCCAAGAAGAGTAGGTGCTAGGAGTAACAGCAGCTACAGCAGCGTTAAAGGCATCTAGTTGCCCTCGATTTGCCTGCAATCCCTGGTAGTCTACCAGCCCATTATCATTCACATAGGTTTCTAGGACAGCAGCATACTCCTCATAGCTAAATGGTTTTGTTGATGTGACAGTCAATGTTTGTTCCTGGGTAATCTTCTCCTGTGCTTGGTTAGATGGTAGAAAATCTGCACATCCAGTGAGAATCAGGATTGTAGGAAGTAAAACAAGGAATCGATTGAGTTTATTCATAGATTTTCATGTTCGACCTTGACTTTAGATCGAACCTGCTCAATGTGAGTTTTTGTTGAGAACCAGATTAAAATTAAGGTTTATTTTATAAATACCCAAGGAAAACCGCCTGGAGTGGACTGATGAGACTCCCGAAATCAGCGATCATCCCCTTTCAACAGAATCTCAAAAAGTGGGATCTTGCTCGAAATCTAGACACTCCCCATCGCGCCAAATACTTCCAGCTCTTTTTTTGCATTCTTCTTCATTAGTGATGTAAGGTATGGCAGCAGGATGTGGAGAGAGAGATGGAGATGGAGATGAAGAGGGTAATAGCGCTTTTAAAGCGCCCAGAAATTGCGTCATGATCAGTGTAGCAATCACACCTGTTGATAGCACCATAATTAACTCCGCTCCCCTGCGAGCAATTTTTGTCTGCTTAATCTCGGTGTTGAGATAGTAGAGTTGCTTTTTTAGTCTGAGATTGCTCTCTCTTAACTGATCTGCTCGCTTCAGGAAAGTGCTGCGCATCTTCTCCACATCGTTCTGAGACCAGGAGGCGCGCAGACTATCTATCGCCTTTTGCAAGTCATCATGCTCATCCAGGAGATGCACAACTTCATTAGTTAACATCTGCAACTTGTGTCCAAGAACTCGCGCTAGCTGAACAGATAGTTTACTGCCAGCACTATCTCCAGATGTCAGGAGTTTGTCAAAGGCTTCCCGTTTGAACTCGAAAATCCAACAGGGACTGATAGTGCGGACAGTAGCAGTGCGCGGTACGTTCATGAGCAATCCTATCTCCCCCAAAACAGAACCCTGATCGCAGATTCTTAGACGGTGTTGTTTGCTCTCCTGTTCGCCTTTGAGGATCTCGACTTCGCCTTTCAGCAGAACAAGGAATAAGTCACTCTGTGCTCCTTCTGCCAATAGCACTGTTTCCTCTTCCACCTCCCGGACAGTTCCAGCCTGGGCAAGCCGACTGACTTCCTCCTCGGAAAGAGTCTCGCCTATACTGGTTTGCTTCAGAATCCCGCACAAATCCTTGATTTGCATTCTCTATTCAGTCCAATCAACAAAACATATTTTATCCTAGTGGCATGACACAGCTAAATTTGTGTATTGTAAAAACTTCGTTAAGATTATAAGCAACAATAAGCAATGACAGTATAATATAGTCAGGAGGTGATCGAGATGAAGCTACCTGACTACGCAAAAGAACTAGGCATTAGCTATACAACGGCATGGCGATGGTGGAAAGCAGGGAAACTGCCACATCCCGCTTCTCAGACAGAGAGCGGTTTAATAATTGTCGATTACAAGCCAGACTCGACAGTCTCGTTGCCGCCCTTTAATCGAGTAGTAATTTATAGCCGTGTCTCCTCATCTGAGAATAAAGATAACTTAGAAAGGCAATCGCAAAGACTAACTGATTATGCCACAGCTAAGGGTTATCAAATTGTTAAAATTG
>JBFRWF010000241.1:0-3875 GCA_051439465.1 Xenococcaceae cyanobacterium
TTGTGGTTGTCAAACTTTTCTATTTTCTTTTTTTTTTTTATTTTTTTTTTTTTTTTTTTGGGCTATCCCGTGTGGCACTTATTTTTGGTTATTTTTGTTGTTGTTGGGGCCATTGCCTTGCGCCCGCTCATTAGATAACCTCTGCTTATCACCATAGATAATCGACCAAATTTGCTCCCAGAGTTCTGGAAATTCGTCTGGAGTAATCAGGAGTACTTCCCTTCAAGTAAACCCTAAATTCTGACCACAGACCCCTTCCCAACTGCTAATTTTACTTAAGCGTCACAATTCTTAACTAAAAGGAGAGGCAGCGAGGCATTTTCTAGCTGTTGTGGCTGTAAGTTTCTGATTACTTTTGCATTGTCAATTTATGTTGCGTAGGCGTCTGGTTTTTGGGGGCGCTTGGTTATGATCGAGAGGTGTGTGAGTTGTCTTTCCCTGTGCTGCAAAGGACGCTCAGTTTATACGTTACCTGTTTGAATTTTGAGTTGTCTTTCGCACCCCCTGAGTAATTTCTTTAGGCGAAACATGGTCCTATTGCCAATCTTAATAACCTAGTGATAGGAGATGCATTATGGCTACAGTTTACACTGTATATGATGGGCAGCAGCACTGCACTGCTGTCAAAGAAGCCCAGAATAAGCGAGTGGCGCTAAGCTGCCCTTCTACAGGCAAGAGCGAGGAATTCTCACCAATTGAATTGGTTGGTTCAGGTCTTGCGGGTTGCATGCTTCTTTTGATGGGAGCATTTGCGATGCGACACGATATTGACCTAACTGGAACCCGAATAGAAGTTGCGATTGAAATCACCGATAAGCCCATAAAGCGATTCAATTCCATTGACATTGGTGTGTTCGTAAATGCAGGCGTCGCACCTGAGCATCGGCCAATGCTAGAAAAGGCCGCTGAGGCATGCCCAATCAAGCATAGCTTTGGCAACGACATTCCGATTGTTATCAAATATAAGTATATTGGCGAGTAGCGCATTGCTCAGGCCTTGCTCAGCTTTCGCCTAACGTCGCAGATGCACACGGACCCCTTCGCTTCGAGGCCTGTGATTTGCGACGTTAGCCCGTTCAACTTGATCTGCGATTTGGAATAAATACGAGTCAGGAATCTAGGTGGGATGTTACCCCCGTTTGAAAACGGAGGCTTGGGGACCACGATACCTGACCAGCCTAAGTCTTCATTGACTACGTTTTTTGAATGACAGAAGAAATGAACAATTTAGCAATAGTAAGCATAATTATCGGAATTCTGATCATTATTGGTCGTGCTCCTCTTATTTTCGCACCAGCGGCTACGTTAAGAATCATCCGTAAGATTGTCAATAAAAAGTCGAACTTGCGTTTATTGGGCATTCCTACTTCGTTACTCGGAGTGGCCATGATTACCTCGTCATTAGACACCAACCAACCTTTTACTCTTATTATCTTGATACCTGGTTGTCTTATTGTCGTTGCTGGATTTTTGGAAATATTTATTACTTCCTTTATACAAAAAATAGCGATTTATATTTGGAGTATGTCCAACATAAAAGTCCGAGTAATCGGCCTTTTCTCTGTAGTATTAGGAGCCTGTTTTATCTACCTTGGATTTGCAGTATTCTAATGATAATAAACAAGACATAATAGAAAATCAGGATTAATGAAACTGATTTTCTTCATTCACATTAAACTTGCTGGTCATTTACTCAGCGTTCGAGGTAATCTTCTTCGGCAGGTTAAGCGGAACGTTATCTTTCAAAGGAGGTCATATCAATGAAAAGTTTGAAAATATCTCTTTGGATTTGTGCTATAGGATGTCTAACAGCTCTTCCATTTACTGTATTCCCAGTGCCCATGACGTGGTTCGGACTTAAACCAATTCCTGATATCCCAGAGATAATGTATTTCATTAGAATTGCTTGTGGGGTATTTGGGTTGATTGGTATATATTTCATCATACTTGCTAGAAATCCTCTGGGCTATGGGGCAATGCTAAATTTGGGGGCGTATGGTTTAATAGCTTTTGGTTTATTGGGTTTGATTCTTGGGTTGAGTCTTAAAATACCTCTCATAGTATATTTGGGAGATGCCCTGTTTGGGATAGTGCTTGGAAGTGTTATTGCTATTCTTTCTTCTAAGATACAAAGGGGTCTCAAAGATAGAGAAAGAAAACGGCATTAGCAGATACTTACTAAACCAGATTAACTATTAACTAGCGCTGGAAAAAATGAAGGCAAACCCAGTGAAAAATGAACAATCAACGTAAAACAATCTCCCTGCTTGTTGTTGTCCCAATGTTGTTTTTTGTGGCTGTCATACCATTCCTGCCACTATTGATCTCCTGGCACTGGGACTGGTGGGAAGCCTGGTTATTTGCCATCATTAGCCTCCTGGGCTTTGTTATCAGCCGAATGCTGATTGCACGTCATCCTGACCTGCTCGCTGAACGTGTCCGCTGGATGCAACATGAGAATACTAAATCCTGGGACAAACTATTGGCTCCTTTGGTGGGGCTGGGCCTTGGGTTGATACCGCTGGTAGCCGGATTGGACGAGCTGTTTGACTGGTCACCCAGGTTCAGTTTGCCAGCAAAAATTGTGTCCCTTGTCATCATCCTGGCCGGATACGCCTTGGGATTATATGCCCTGAGCGAAAATCGCTTCTTCTCTGGCGTGGTACGCATCCAGATCGATCGCGGCCACCAAGTTGTATCTAGTGGTCCCTACCGCTGGATACGGCATCCCGGTTACGCTGGGATACTGCTGGCATATCTGCCCACGCCAATGTTCCTGGACGCATATTGGGCCTTCCTTCCAGTGATATTTTTTACGATTGTGTTAGTTATCCGCACCGAACTGGAAGATAGGACCCTTCAGGATGAATTAGAAGGCTACCGTGATTATGCAAGGCGGGTACGTTATCGTTTGCTACCGGGAGTATGGTGAAAGAATCGGTTTTACCACTGTCATGCCGCCCAACCAGCCCTTGCAGGGGACACGCTTCGCTTCAGGAAGCGTGCGTCTGAAGCGCGAGGAGTTGGGCTTTAGCTCTTCGGTGGGGCTGTTCACAAGAAGTTGTTAGAAGGCGATCGCTTCCCAAAACTTCTGTGCATTTCTTCTGCTTTCTTTTTAGAGATAAGGCTCCAAATCCTAGAACTAGCCCTAAGGCAATTACATTTGAGGGTTCAGGGACTGTTTGAGAGGTTTGAGAGTCGGATATTACAGTAATGAAATTAGGAGAGTAATCCGCAGAACCAAAAGTAGCATCTAAGTCTAAGATTTCGGTAGCACCAGTACCATCTAAATTGGAGCTGTACAACGTATCTTGAATAATATCAGTCCAAAACAAATTAGTGCCATCAGTAGCTCATTTCCGATAACGCCACCCTCACTGACTCTATGGTGTGCAGCTTCGCTGTGCCTGCGGCAGCGCCTATCACCAAAAGTTGCAAGAAATGATAATTGACTTGTCACAGTGCGGAAAGCAGCTACAAGATTTGGGGAAGGCGATCTCACCCCAATCTCCCATCTAAATCCACTTGCGGAAGAAGGTATTGTCTTTCCATGCGCTGACGGTGCGCTGTTGGATAGTAACCCCATACCTGAAGGTAGAGGCTTGAAATTGCAACTAATGATTTGTTCTTCGACCCAATATCCCTTATTATTAAGGCATATGGCAAATTGCATTGTCTGATTTTCTTTTTTCCTCTTATATCCTGTTCCGTCTAGATGAGAAATATCTGTCAAAACCTGTTAAGATAATCATATGATTAGCAGGTAAAAGGGGAATGGAACGCTGATATAAGCCGGGGGAGTTGGCCAAAAAAGTGGCATAGTTCAAAATAGGGTAACACGCTTAGAGGGGGAGCAGGGGGAGCAGGGGGAGCAG
>JBFRWF010000242.1:0-6183 GCA_051439465.1 Xenococcaceae cyanobacterium
TGCTGGGGAACATGGTCAAGGCTTTAGGGTGGTTGCTGATGAAGTCCGCCGCTTAGCTGATCGGGTAACGGAAGCAACCAAAGAGATTCAACAACTGGTCGGCACGATTCAACAGGACACCGCCGCCGTATTGCAGACAATGGAAACCAGTACAACTGAGGTGGTGACTGGCACCCAGCTAGTCCGCAAAACCAAACAGATCTTGCAAAGTTTGGCCACCACTAGCCAAAAAATTGACCTATACCTCCAGGCAATCTCTAGCAGTACCACTGCCCAGACTGATGCCTCCCAACAGGTCAACCAGACGATGGAAGGGGTTGTCGCCATTGCCCAAGAAACCTCTACCGAAGCTCAGGATGTGGTTAAATCTCTCCGAGTACTGGTGGAGAAGGCCCAAGCCCTCCAGTCATCCGTTTCACAGTTCCGCTTGGAATCATAAGCTGTTGTGCATTTAAACTGCAACAGTTAATTAAGTATGCAAATTAGAATGACTCACAGCTTAGGTTAACTATGAGTTTCGAGTTAGACGCAGCAACCCTAGCACTAATTACCCAAGAAGCCCGCCAGTGCTTTTTGGACGAAGATGCCCCAGAATATTTGCAAATTCTTGAGGGGGGTCTACAGAACCGGAATGGCTCCGCTGATTTTACTTCTTTGTTGCGGGCGGCTCATTCCCTCAAAGGAGGTGCTGGTTTGGCGCAACTCCCCAGCTTAAGGGAGTTGTCTCATAAGCTCGAGGATCTACTTCAGGCACTCGAGAAAGAACAGGTGCCGGATCCTGACGAGGGCTGGACGCTCCTAGAACTGAGTGTAACTGAGATGGCTGTCCTCTTGAGTCAGGCTAGGACTGACCAAGATGTGGTCGCAGATCCGAACCTCCTGAAAGCCTTAGAAACTTTTGATCAATCCCAGCCAACAGCTGTTGAAACAACCGAGGCTAATGCTGGTCACAGCACCTTAGTCCAAACGGCATTAAAGCAGGATTTAGAAGCCTGCTTCGTCAGGGTAGAAGAATTGCCCCCCGATACACCGACTGAGATTGTAACTGAGTGCCTAGAAAATTTTTTCGATGAATGTTTGCTCCTAGGTGAGACTCTGGACTTACCCTGGCTAATTGAGGGAATCGAACCTCTCGAAGCTGTTTTAGAAGAGTCCCAGACTGATGATGCCTTACTTGTAGCGAAACAGGCGATCACTCAGTTGCGCTCTCAACGTAACCAGTACCTCCTGGAGGGGCAGTCAACCCCTGCCCCTCGAGCACCTGCACCGACACCGACCCCTGAAACCGTGCCACCACCCCAGGAGGCTCAAGCTCCCTTATCCCATTTGCGGGTTCCCTTGAAGCGCTTGGAGAAGATGACTAATAGCGTTGGGGAACTGATCCTTGCCCAAGAGCGGCTCCGTCTCCAGCAGCAGCAATTGAACCAGACAAATCGACGCTTACGGCAACTCGCCCGACGGTTTGAGCCGATCCGGGATCAGGTACAAGCTTTTTATGACCAGTTGGCGATCGCGCCTTTGCATTCATCTATCCCCTTAGCTGTTGGGGTCACTACCGATTCACCTGCCCTGGAATTTGACCCTATGGAGTTAGACCGCTTTACAGATCTCCATAGCAGCTTGCAGACCTTTCAAGAATTAATGTTACGGGTACAGGAAACTCGTACCGATCTTGACTTAATTAACCGGGAGCTGTCGGAAGACCTAGAGCAGGTTCAGAACAACCTGGATGCGCTCTATACCGATGTAACTCAGTCTCGCCTGGTTCCATTCCGGCTTCTGGCTCAGCGGTTTCTGCCTCAAATTCAGCATCTCAATCGACGCTATGGCAAGTCGGCTCACTTAGAGATTGAAGGGGAGGATGTCCTGGTAGATCAGGTTTTGCTAGAACAATTACAAACTCCCTTAACCCATTTGCTCAATAATGCTTTTGACCATGGGATCGAGCCTAGCTCAGAACGCCTCGCTAACCATAAGCCAGAAACTGCCCAGATTTTCCTCAAAGCTACGGTTGAGAATAACCAGCTAGTCATTAGCTTGGCTGATGATGGTCGCGGCATCGATCTGCAGCGGGTATATCAGCGGGCGTTGGAGCGGGGGCTTTGTTCTCCCGAAACATCCATCGATCAGTGGCGTCAGGAGGAGATTCTCGATTGGATTTTCCAGCCAGATTTCTCGACTACAGAGATAGTGAGTGATCTGTCAGGTAGGGGTGTGGGGTTGGATATTGTCCGCACCCAAATTCAGCGGTTGCGCGGGACCATCCAAGTCAAGACACAATCCGGTCAAAGGACAATCTTTACCCTGAAATTGCCCCTTAACTTAAGCTTGCTCACACTTTTCTTAGTTCAATTGCAGCGCCGCATCGTGGCTATCCCGACAACCAGTGTTTTAGAAACACTGCCTTACTCTGAGCTGGATTGGATTGAGACGGAACCAAAAACTGTGAATTGGCACCAACAAGCAGTTCCTGTCGTTCCCTTGTGGAGGTTATTGCCCTGTCCTAGGACGCCGATAGAGCCAGCTGAGCCACGGGTAGGGATTGTCTTAGATGCTTCCTTTGGTCCTTTGGTAGTTACAGTGGATGGCCTGATCGGTGAGCGGCAATTAATTGTGAAACCATTTGATGATACTGTTGCCACGCCACCTTACCTGGCAGGTTGCACCATCTTGGGAACAGGGGAAGTAGTGCCAGTGGTTCTACCTCAAGCCTTTGAGATGTCCTCGCCTCAACCACAATCCCAAGAGATACAACCGAGAGCAACAGCACCGAGCAAGATCCCCACAATTTTAGTAGTGGAGGATTCAGTAGCCACGCGTCGTTTACTCGAACGGCTCCTAACCGAAATTGGCTATACTATTGTAGTTTGCCGGGATGGACAGGAGGGTCTAGACGAGCTCCACAAGCGTCGGGGGAGGGTCGATCTGATAATTTCAGACGTTGAAATGCCTCGGGTCAATGGTTTTGAGTTGCTTCAGAAGCTGCGGACTGATGCCTCTTGGGAGCAGGTGCCAGTGGTGATGGTGACCTCTCGAACGGGGGAGCGTCACCAACAGCAGGCGATGCAGCTGGGAGCCAATGCTTATCTGGGTAAACCCATCCAGTTCCAGGAATTGCTAACAACAATTCAAGCTTTAGTAAAAGCAGCTTGATGGTTGCTAATCCACTCTTTGGAACAGGGAACAGGGAACAGGGACTCGCTTCGCTCAAAGGCAAAAGGCAAAAGGCAAAAGGCAAAAGTAGGGAACAGGGAACAGGCAACAGGGAACAGGGAACAGGGAACAGGAAATAGGAAATAGGGAATAGGTAATGAAGAATAGGTAATGGGAAATAGGGAATATAGCAGCCAAAAATGACAAAGAAAATTTTAATTCTTGGAGGTCGAGGGCGGATTGGTAGCAGTGTGGCGCAAGACCTGGCTACTCACACGGATGCAGAAATTATCGTCACTGGACGTCAGATGAACCCGCAAAATGTAAAGACTTTGCCGCGAAAGTCAGTGCAATTTCTCGCTTTAGATCTGGCAGATATGGCAGGGTTGCGGCAGGCGATCGCTGGTTGTAATCTGGTGATTCACTGTGCTGGTCCGTTTCATTACCGAGATGGTAGGGTTATCAAGATTTGTATTGAAGAGGGGATAAACTATATCGATGTTAGTGACCACCGCTCTTTTTATCATAAGGCTTTAGCCTATCGGGAGGAAGCTGCTGCTGCTGGGGTGACGGCAATTCTCAATACGGGAATTTTCCCGGGCATTTCTAATAGTATGGTACGCCAAGGAGTTGAGCAACTGGATGAAGCGGAAAAAATTCATCTCAGTTATGTGGTGGCGGGTTCTGGTGGTGCTGGGGTGACGGTGATGCGGACGACGTTTCTGGGACTGCGAAAAGCCTTTGATGCTTGGATTGATGGCAAGTGGCAGAAGGTTTTGCCCTATAGCGATCGCGAAATAGTAGAGTTTCCCCAACCCTATGGCAAAACTGGGGTCTACTGGTTTGATGTACCTGAGACTTATACCTTTCCTGAGTCTTTTTCGGTTAAGACTGTAATTACTAAATTCGGTTCGGTTCCCGATTTTTATAATCATCTCACTTGGATTACTGCCCATGTTTTTCCCTCTTCCTGGATAGAAAATCTGGGAGGGATTGAGTTTTTATCCCGCGTCAGTCATCTCATGACATCTGTTACTGACAAATTTAGTGGGATTGGGGTAGCAATGCGCTCAGAAATAATCGGTAAAAAGAATAGTAAAAAGGCAAAGTATTGCTCAAAGATGGTGCATGAAAATACTGCAGTAGCAGCAGGTTGTGGCACTGGCAGTATTGCTGAATTGATGTTGGCAGGAAAACTTAATCAACCTGGTATTTGGCCTGTTGAACAGGTATTGACAACGGATTTATTTACAGAAGCAATGAATAGCAGAGGGATTAAGATTAATCAGCAGTTGTTGATGGATTAGTTCATGGAAGCAAATTAACTATCTTCCAAGCTTTGCCTCACTTGTTCGATGGGCAAATTCAACGCTTCTGCTACCTGTTCGGTGGTTAATCCCATTTTTAGCAAACGGGGAATAGCATCTTTTTGTACCTGTTCAGCTTGCTGTCGTGCTTGAGCTTCTTGCTGTCGTGCCTGTTTAGCTTCTTCTAGTGCCTGTTCGGCTTCTTCTAGTGCCTGTTCAGCTTGCTGTCGTGCCTGAGCCTCTTGTTCAGCTCGGGAGCGTTCAACTTCTGCTCGTTCATTACCAATGAGCAACAGATTACCTTGTTTATCCCACCACCTTAACCAGAATTGGGTTTGATTTTGATAGCTTCCCTGCCACAGTCCTAATTCTACTCCCAATGGTTGTATGGGATAATGACCTCGCTCATTGGGACTCATCTTTCTGTAGAAGCCGTTAACCAGGTTATACACTTCTAACTTATTGTTTTTGATTTCGTAAATTCCATAGTAGGGAATACGCATAATACGCTCATATACCCAAAACTTACCTGGTTTAGTTGTTTCCTCTTCTTTGGAGCGAGATAAGGGAGTTTGGTCTCTTTCTTCTTTTCCATCGCCACTGGCAAATTCTAAGACAATCAATGGAGAAATTAATTCCCTCCAGAGCACATAAGAACGGCGAATCTGACCATCTATCTTTGGAGGAACGTTGGGGATATAAAACCAGTCGGGAGCTTCTGCTCCTTTTTCTGGCGGTTCAGTTTCTCGCCAATAGATGCCGCAGTCTTGTCCAATGGCGTATTGTTGATCCGGATGAATTTGTTGTAGTACTGGTCCGATGGAGTCGGTGAGAATAATGCTTTGGGGATGCTCCTGAAAATTTTTCACAAATGTGCCGTCCGATTCTGGTAATTGGGTATGGTCAGGAAAAGGAGGGGGTAGAACAACAGGGTCAATGCTTTGAGTCATAGTTTCCCTTTGGTGGTCTTGCTAGGGTTATGAATTTATTGTGCCAACTCTTAATTTTAATTGCTAAACCATTCTCCCGGAACTTGGACTACTGAGGTCCGAAGGTGGCGATTACCTGTTGTCTTACTACTTAGTGGAAGACTCCTGGGTGCGACCAGTTGACCATTAACCATTAATCATCAACCGAAGTTTCTGGCACAATAAATCTAGAATTCCGGTACAATTCCCTAAATTAACCATGACTCAAAGTGTTGACCGCGTTGAGCTTCCCCCTCCTTTTCCCAACCATACTCAACTACCAGAATCAGACGGGACTTTTGTGAAAAATTTCCAGGAGCATCCCCAAAGCATTATTCTCACTGACTCTATCGGCCCCGTATTGCAAAGAATTCATCCTGATGGACAATATGCCATTGGACAAGATTGCGGTATCTACTGGCGAGAAACTGAACCGCCAGAAGATGGAGCAGAAGCTCCCGATTGGTTCTATGTCCCCGGCGTTCCTCCGAACATAGATGGGGAAATTCGCCGTTCCTATGTCTTGTGGCGAGAATATGTAGCACCGTTAATTGCTCTAGAATTTGCCAGTGGTTCTGGGAAGGAAGAAAAGGACAAGACTCCCTTATCCCGTTCCCAGCAGGGAAAACGGTTCTCCCGTAGTTACTGTGCTAAAAATGAACAGAAAATCTTGAAAGCCCTACTGGGCAAGGGATTCACTTCAAGCATAGAGTTAAAAACTATATTCCTTGCCCAGTAGGGCTTTTGGCTGATTT
>JBFRWF010000243.1:0-12215 GCA_051439465.1 Xenococcaceae cyanobacterium
CATGAACTTGTTTATCAGTCTTTATTTCTGTTCTCAGCTCTTTCTGAAAATACTATTTTCAGATGTTTTGCTCGAATTTCGCCGACATAAAAATAGCATGATTTTCCGAAGGAAAATCAACACCCTACCCAACATCCCCTTGCTAGTGATAGCGTCTACCAGTTATTAGAAGATGGGAATGAATGTCTTCTCACCCCACAAATTTTAATTGAATTTTGGGTGGTTGCCACTCGCCCCGTTGAGGTTAATGGTTTAGGTTGGACTGCTCCAACAACTCAGGAACGAATTAATCAATTTCTCGCTCAATTTACTTTACTCGAAGAAACTCCCCTTATCTTTACCCATTGGTTTCAATTAGTCACTATCCATAATATTAAAGGAAAACGTACCCATGACATTCGACTGCTTGCTGTAATGAAAGCTAATAAGATTACCCACTTACTCACCTTTAATCCCGAAGATTTTCTGGCTATTTCCGGTATTACCATTGTTCATCCACAAGAAATAATGACCAACTCTTAATTAATTCCCAATCCCTCTCAATCTCTTATCCAAAATCTACAATACCATTTATATAGATGGTAAGTAGTGGGACAAAAGTAAACGACACTGTGTTAACTTTTATTAAGTGTTTCAGGGCGATCGCAATCTGATAAGTAGTAGGACAAAATTAAAGTTAACTGTGGAGACAAAGGAACAGGGAACGGTGCGCCCAGCGTCGACGTTGTCGGCTGGGCGCAACAGGTAACAGAAAGGGATTCATTGTCTTCATAGTTCTTAACACAGTTAACAGAATTTATGTTTAGGTACTTAGCATTCCTAAATGATTTGTGATAAATCAAAACATTATTCGCGCTAAGCTTCGCTTAGCGCGAATATAAAACGACCAGAACCCTTACCCCCTGTTGCCTGTTGCCTGTTGCCTTTTGAGGTGGGAGCAGGGCGAAGCATTCGGATATATAATTTTTGGTAGAGTTCGATAATTTATCCCCCGAATGCTTCGCCCCTACAGTAGAATTTAAAATAGAATTTAAATTAGGAAAACGGGTTTTTGAGATGAAATTTGAAATCTGGGGTTTAGAACAGATACCACAGGATAAAGGTTCTTACTATCGCATTTGGGTCGAACAACAAGGTCCGTTGCACATTGAAGACCCCTCGAACCTAAAAGAACGCTGGGTGGTTAATGATACCAGAGAATTACTGTATATTCCCGAAAATTTACCTTCTTTTCTCAGATTTTGGACAGAAGACAATGACATCTTAGAGCAATGTCTAATTCGGATTCAAGACCTGGAAGTAGAAACAAAAGGACTAATTTGGTTACCCACAGCCAAGGTACGACCTGGTGCTGATGTCCAGGGATTCGTCGTCCATCGCGACTTCACTCAGAATGGAGGGGTTCAACTTTCGGAGCAATCTTTAACTCTGACACTCATCGATCCAAGTGGTTTAGAAAGAAGGGCAATTGAAATTAAAGCGGGATGTTTAGTCTCTCTCTTTAAATTAGAAATATCAGAACATGATCCCACTGGACAATGGCAACTTGTCCTGAAACAGGAAGAAGAACTGATTAATTCTGCTTCCTTTGACGTGATTCGCTTCGAGAAGCCAGAAATTGAAATCCAACATGAATTCCCCAGTTGGTTCTTATTAAATTCCCAGATTTCTCCATCGGTAAATGTTCGCTATTTCTTTGGTGAACCTGTGGAAGAAGTTAAGGTAGCAAAATTTGTCTTGCATCAACTACAAGAAAGTGGGGAAAAAGTTGTCGTCAAGGAGATTGTAGAGAATCAACTCCAACTACCATCCGGTGACTATAAGCTTAACCTGGAATGTACCGAAACCGGAAATTATGAATGGGAACTAGAAATCGAAGACCACCAATCCCGCACTGGAACTTGCCAGGGAAATTATACCGTCGTCACACAACCTTTTATAATTTCTCTCAACACATTCTCACCCCTTGAACCAATTAAACCTGATATTCCCGTCACAATTGAAATCAAGGTAACAGATCCAGTGGGTGCGCCTATACAGGGAGTCTCCATTAATTTATTAATAGCAGAAGCAGAGGATTTTTGGCAAGGCTTACAACAGTTAGTCACTGATGCTAACGGCAAAGCTGCGTACACAAAACAGTTTCAAGATATTGAGGATCCAACGACATTCCAGATATCAGCATCAGCAGTTATTGAAGGAGTCAGGCAAGAAGTAGAAGAATCCATCCGAGTAATTCCTTGGACATCCCAAGACATTTGGTTAGATGTATCTTTAGATAAGCCAGAATACGCCCCATCAGAAGAAGTTAATGCAGATATCAGACTCAAGGGACGACGGGATATTCTTGAAAAAATCACAGTTGGTTCTGGGGAACTGATGGGGGATGTTGTGCTGCGTTCCCTGGATTTCCGTTTAGCAGATGGAATAGGTAAGGTAACATTTAAACTGCCCAAAAAAGTTATCTCGCCTCTGAATTTGAAGATCAGTGTCTTGAGAGATTTTCCTGAATTTATAAAACGGGATATTCCTTTACCAGTCAAAGTTTATGCTAAATCACCGCTTTGGCAAGCCACTACTGAAGGACTGGAGGAAGTTGCTACAGGGGAACCGATTCAAGTAACTGCCAATTTCCCTCAACCATTAGCTGAAGATGCCAAAGTTATTGCCTGGTTAATTGATCGCAGAATTCCTAGGGCAACGAAAAATGATATCTTAGGAACTCAATTTACCCAACAGACAACTGCCAAGGAATTAAAACGTTTTTCTTCGATTTCAATTAAGGACTGGTCAAATATACAACAGGCAAAAAGCACTAAAGTTAAGTTGGGTAAAGCCCCATGGCATAGTTGGGCTTATCTAGATCAGAAGTATCAAGGTAGATTGATTTTGATTCGCTTCCTACAGGAAAATTGGTTTAAGGAGTTTCTGGGTTCATCAAGGGATAATTGGCTCAAGGAGAAAGACCAATTTATCCGAACTTTATTATGTAGTGAATGGGATATCAATGATGTGTCTCAGGTGCTACAGAGTTTCGAGGCAATTGAAGAATTTCAAATCTACCCTTTACAAGGATATACAATCGTTCCTGGAAAAGAAGTTAAATGGGCAAAATCTCCAAAAGAAGCATCAAACATTGAAAATGAATTAATGTCGAAGTTTCATCAGCTAATTCAGATGCAGCCTGCTATGTATCCAGGGGAAAGGGGATATTATAAAGCAATGGCTCTGGGCAGTCCAATGAGATACAAGAAAGCTAGGGCACCAAGGGTACGAATGGCTGAAAATTTGGATGAGTTGGAAGCAATACCTATATTGGATGATGTAGTCGTGGGTGCAGTAGCCGCAGCAGGTTTGGCTGATGATTTCCTTGAGTGTAACGAAGAGGTTGACGCTATCTTTGAATCAGCGCCAGTTCCTCCTCTTGTTATACGCGAAGACTTTATTGAAGTGGAATGTATTGAACCCATTGACATTAAAAAGGGTTCAACTTCGGCAACAGTTGAGTTCTTCGGGAGTGATGCTATTACTGAATATGATGTGGTCATCTTTATCATTGGTGCCTCTAATTTCGGGATAGCTTCTCATCGAGTCACTGTCAGAAATCCCCTCTTCACTACTATCAAGAATCCGCCGGAAATGGTTTGGGGGGACAAAAGCACAATCAGAACCATTGTGCAAAATCTATCCAGTCAAGAAGTAAACGAAATTACCCTCAAACTCCAGACGGAAAAAATCCGCACTTGGCTGACAGAACAGGCAATTACTACCCTGGCACCCAAGGAAAGTACACTGGTAAACTGGCAAATTGAAGCGGTGGAAGTTGGCAATGCTAATGTCTTGTTGTCTTTAGAAACTGAGGGGTTCCGAGAAATATCTCAACTGGATACGCCACTGAGAGTGCAGCCACCAGGAGAACCGGAAATACAGCGCTATACTGCCCCGTTATCTGAGGAAAATCCAATCGAATGGATATTTGATTTATTGGGAGATGAAATATTTACCCTGGGAATTCTTTCCCTAATGCCAAATGCACAAGCGGCGGTGATTGAAGGGGTTGAATCTCTGGCGAAGTATCCCTATGGATGTTGCGAGCAAACTTATGCTTCTACTTTGCCTAATTTTATCCTTTACAAGTACTTGGAACGCCATGATAAGCTCACGCCTGAGTATTCCAAGAAGCTGATTAAGAATCTGAATGGGGGGCGCGATCGCTACCTCACCATCTTCAGAAATCCTGATACAGGTGGCTTTGGTTTGTGGAGTGGTAAACAAACCTCTGTATTTCACACAGCCTTGGCATTAAGTATCTTGGGATTAATTGGGCAAGTGATTGATGTCGAGCAAACAATCTTTGACAAAGCTGTTAATTATTTACTCAAATCCCGCAGTGAATCTGGTAGTTGGACACCAGCTCGAAGCTTAGAAACCCCCTTCCCCTCGACTCTTTCTGAACCGGGGAATACATCCTTCATCTTCCACGGTGCTAGCTTAGCGAACATCCCCTTACCTGAAACTTTGAACTGGCTGAAACAAAATTTGAAGAGTTATGAGGATGATGAAACTTGTCTGGCTTTAGTATTAGATTCCCTGACGCGAATTGAGGAATATCGGCAAGCAGAAGGGGAATTCATGACTCAACTCAAGGAGTTGATTCTCAAAACACAACAAGAAAATGGTTCATGGAGGGGTAAAAGTAGCCTCACGGGTGCGGTTGAAACCACAGCCTATTCCATGATGGCATTGGGACACGCTTTCCCTGAAAATATGACAGTGAGAAAGACATTAAAACGGGGATTGGATTATCTCTTAGAAAACCGACGTTCCACTGGTTGGTATTCTACTCGCGATACCCTCTATGCTTCCTGGGCGATCGGAGAAGTTGGTCACTTGGCTTGGACAGCATCAGATGTGACAGGAGAAGTTAGTATTGCTCTGAATGACCAACTGATTAAGACTTTTGATTTCTCCAACGCTCAAGGCATGGAACAATTGGATTTACTCTATCAAGCCCGAAGGATTTATTTGGATGAATTCAAAAAAGGTGAGAATAAAATTTCCTTCAAGTCTTCCGGAGGTTTCAACGCCCACGTCTTGATTGAACTTCAGGTTTATCCCCAACCATCAGAAAACCTTGAAAAATCAAGGGTGAATCAATTGGGAAATCTGGATGTCCAATGGAAATATCTGGAACTTTCAGCGGGTAGTCATACGGATTTAAGTCTGCAATTCACTCCCAATCAATATCTAGAAGCGCTGCTGATTGAAATACCCATTGCTGCTGGATTGACATTCAATCCAGATGTGGACTTGATTTCACTTCCTCAGCAGTTTGACCATGTGGAGATTAACCAGAATAAGGTAGCTTTGTTTGCTTCCAATTTAAACGAATCGGTGGAAGTAAAGGCACGATTCCATGGGGAATTCCCTGGTGAGGTACAAGTAAATCCCATCCGTGTCTACCAAATGTATAAACCTGATTTGATGACTCTGAGTTCCAGAACTCAGCTGGTTGTTAATTGATACCAAATCCGGGTTAACTACCCCCTTTTTTCCGGAAGAAGGGAACAGGGAACAGGGAACAGGGAACAGGGAATTGGGAATTGGGAATTGGGAATAGGGAACAGGGAACGGGGAACGGAGAGGGGGGAGTAGGGGAAGAAAAAGACAACAAATTGATAAAGGGGGTTTTAGACCCGGATTCCGTATGATAGGGTAGCTGGTGCTTGAAGATGCGATCGCCTCTGCCCAAATCAGGCGATCGCATTTGAGCTTGGTATCTGGGTAGATCTAGGTGAAGATTGGGCAACAGGTGGGGTTATCAATAGCGGACATACTCTGGCAGCTATCAAGGTCGCTAAGTTAGATGGAGCTAGCGACCGAATAAGATATGATTAAAAAATGAGAGAGCGGTCTCGCGGAGCGAGTGCCTACGGCAGCGCTAGCTAGAACAAAAACTTTTCTTGTATTTGAGTAGAGTGGATAGTATGACAAACTCAATTAACGCCGAAACATGCGAGTTTCTCAAGAGTTTTCAGTCAACCTCACCCTCACAAGAGGCCAAGGCCAGACAAGCGGCTCAATCCGCTTCCTTAGGTGTATTTGGGGAAGCCTCTTCTTTGTCGGAACTGATTAATTTGGGAAAGGCCGTTAAGTTGGTGGCCGCTGTAGATGGTTTCGCCAAAATAGAGGAGCAAGGCATGGACAAGCTTTACGATGAGATGGGGATGCCAGATGAAGTCAAGAACCATCTGAAGAGCTTTCAGGCCCATACAGCAACATTGTCGGAGGTTGCTCAGCTTTTCCCAACTGGTAGTAAAAAGGCTAAAAGGGTTCTTGCAAGTGCTATCTTTGTGGCTTCCGAAGATGGCTTGTCAGATGAAGAAAAGCAATCAGCAATTAAATTGGCTCAGCATCTTGGTCTTCGCAAGGAGCTTGTTGACGCCTACGAAGCAGGGATCGAATTCGATAAGTTACTGACTACTAAGTGCAATGATATGGAACTTTTTGAAGGTCTTGGGAAACTACGTTGGGCGATGTGGGAGCTTGATTGACCCCGAATAGGCCTTTGTATAGAGACGGAGAAATTTTGGGAGCTAAGGCCACATTTAGGACCAGCGGAAGCATTCCTACAGAAAGTTACGGTTTTGAGTGAAGGGAGCATACTACATTCGTAATCCTTAGCTTGAAACTCTCATTTTCGGCATGGTTCAAATCAAGGTAACACTCTGGAGAGAAAGATTAGGTTTGGTTCGCGAATGACGCTACTTAGCGGCGGCTTGGCCGGGAAAACCCTGTCATGGAGATGTCTTTCACATCCAACATCAGTGTGAGCGATAGTCAAAGGGGACTATATTTAGTTATAAGGAGGACGTGGCGGATAAGTTTTTTTTCAAGGTTGGTGGTTGCGGCAGTAAGGAGTTTGTCTGTGAGCTTGTTGGTGATTGAGTCCGTGATGGGATGATCAGCTCGGAGTCCGTCATGCTCGTTGATTATGATGGTCGCCCCTTTTGTGCTCAGTTCCACTTCTGTGATGGCGATTAGTTGTGCTTCCAGTCCCTGAACAAGAAAAGTAATTAAGGCATTATTCTGATCGTGGCGATTTTTGGGAAGATTTCTCAGGTCGAGTTTTTGGCCGATAGCATTGGTGAGGATATGGGTTGATTCTTGAAGAGCCGCCCATTTGTGTAAAGCTCTTATTGCTCGCTTGTTTTCCTCCTCTAAGGGGCTGAGGGCTTCTGTCGCTTTGTTGTAGGTTTTGATAATTCGGGAGACCGTGGTGGTTGGGAGATTATTTGCAGTTAGGTCTATTCCTTCTTCCTTTTCTATGGCTTTGATTACCGCAGTAAGGATTGCCGGAACGCGCCTGCCTGGGTAAAGCTGTTGACCTTTTTCTGCGGCTGCTATTTGCTCGCAAGATAATCTGATTGCTTGTGCTTTTTTTAAGGGAGATAGTTTCTTCCAACTGAGTCTGCCTCCGAATTCTAAGGCATGGATAATTGGTTTGACTGCGTCAGAGTCGGTAAATCCCAGTCTGCGGGCGAGGTTGAGCTTGTAAGAGGGATCTTCTAAAATTTTTAGTCTTTCAGTTATGGAAGCTCCGGCTCTGGCAAAAATAATACCCAGTAATACCGTATAGCAGCTCTTGAGGTCAATCTCGTAAAGATTGCGAAACAGAATACGCTTATAATTCTTGGACAAGTTCTGTATTTCTGGGCAGTAACGTCGCCCACCTAGGTGAACAACATACTCTGGTATGATTGTCACTGTTTTGGTTATTGGGTCAAAGCTACCTTTGCGGGTTAGCTCCTGTAAACACCATTGGGGGTGGTCGATTTGGCACTGGATACGATAGGCTACGTGGTCGTTGCTTGCTTGGAGTTTCTGCTCTAGCAGTTTGGCTTTTTGCAGCTCATGGAATTCTAAGACGGACTGGAGGTTGAGGATTATTGGTCTTTGCTCTAGCTTTAATGCCTTTTGGTATAGCTCACAGGAAGCTTCTATGTCGGTTCCAACTATTTGAGAGCGTCTGCGGGAGGCAGGTTGGCTAGCTTTTAAAGTTTGTTTAACCTCTCCAACGGATATCCGTACTGAGGGTTCTCCTGGAACCCAGTTGGCTTCAGCTAGTTTGCAGAGTAAAGCGTTACCTATTCTATATTCCCGTGAGCGATGTTCTCTATACTTGTAGTCCGTTTGCTCCAGTAAATCCGCTTCAAGGAGTTCTTTGCGGGGACATTGCATTAGCTTACCTCGATAAAAATGCTCATAACGGATAGGAACAAAACCATGTTTATCCCGATAGCGGAGCATCCTTAAACAGCTATCTAGATGAGCTAGTAGGTGACGGGCGGCTTTGAGTTTTTTCCCCTTTAATCCCAGTTCAACTGTGACTAACCAAATTACCTTCTGACGGCTTACGGGTAGGTAGATTGTCGCTGGTATATAGCTATGAGAATAATTCCAGGGTACTCTCCCCTGGGTTAGTTTGAGCTGGTTGTCTGCCATAAGGGAACAGGGAACAGGGAACAGGGACTCGCTTCGCTCAAAGGCAAAAGGCTTGCATGCAAAAGGCAAAAGTAGGGAATAGGGAACAGGGAATAGGGAATAGGTAATTGGGAATAGGTAATTGGGATTAGGTAATTGGGATTAGGTAATTGGGATTAGGTAATTGGGATTAGGTAATTGGGATTAGGTAATTGGGAATATAGCAGTCCTAAATGAGTCGTGGAAAATCAAAACATATATATTAAGTAGCACATCCGAGACACTTTTCAGGTTATGCTTGAGAATAGCACATCGATAGCATACCTGAGATGAGATGGCAACGGATAAACCCAGAGTAGCGGCGTACCTATCACACCAGAATTACCAACAACTGAAGGAATTCTGTCAAAAGCACGGGATAAAAGCACTCTCCAGTGGGATTGATATTATCCTGTCGAAGTATTTTGGCAGTGAAACTCTCGGCAGTATACCCGCCAGTACTCTGGGAGAAGTAGTCACCAGAGCTGAAGTGGAGGAGTTGATTAGTCAAGCCTTGAGCGCTTTTGAATTCAAAATTCACTCTTCAAAATTGGAAGCTTACTCCCAGCCCCCAGAAGTCGTGGAGGAGGTGCTAAAAAAGCTCAATCGCCGTCGGGATGACTCTGGAGACAAGGTAGACAAGGGCGACGGCGACAAGGGCGACGGCGACAAGGGCGACAAGGTAGACAAGGGCGACAAGGGCGACAAGGTAGTGGTAGAAAGTGCTGAGTCGGAGTCGAAGTCGAAGGAGTCTCCAGACAATCAACCTCCTTGCCAGCCAACAACTTATGACCACACCCCGACGGAAAAGAAGCCTCCTCTTCCAGAAGTAGAAGAATCGGATGAAGAGATACAAGTGGAGGATGATTCCTCTAAAGTTTCTTTTAACCAGAGTTTCAGTTTCACCATTACAGGTTTTATTGAGTTAGTAGAGGATGTTTATTACCTCGCGTGTCAGGATGGGACGAGATTGCGCCTGAAAAACGCTCCCCCAGAGATTCCAGCCACGACTAGGACTTGGCAAGTTATTCCCAATACTGATTCGGATGGAAAGATCGCAACGGTAACTGTAGAGGCTTCGTCGGAGAAGGAGTCCGACTCAGAGAAGTTAGATCAGTGCTACATATCGGGACGGGTTATACAGCTAGGAAAGCGATCGCCTTTGGTTCTTATTAAGATAAATAGGACTGGGGAAAAAACACTCAAACTCTTTCTGGTTGGGGCTGACTCTCGCATGAAAGTTGGTCAGCTCTGGCAGGTAGTTGCCTGCCGTCAAGGAGACATTCTCGCAATTAAGACGGCTTCACCATTAAACTCAGAGCAGTCTTCACCAACCCAAACTACCTTCCCAACTACCACAAATAATGGCACAGTCCTGAGTAAGTCCAACACCAAGGTGCTGCCTGATATCTCTCCCCCCACCGAAGTAGCGATCGCAGCCCTGGAAAAAGAAACGGGGGGCTCGAACTGGGAACTGGGACAACCCCGCAGGCGCATGGGCTATTGGGAATGGGAGTGCTACAGTTCCTCCTCATCCGAGAGAGCAAGAGTCCAGGTGTCCCCCGACGGTGCGAAGGTATATCAGTATGCCAAGAGTGCCGAATTTGAAGTTCCCAGCTCCGAAAAACTCCTCACTCCCAATTCGGAAGGAGAAACTAACCTCGTTGTCACTCCTTTAGGAGCCGCCAGAGGCATTGGGGCATCATGCTTCCAAATACAGATTGGACCATACGAAGTCGTTTTGGACTGTGGCACCCGCCCCAAAGGCTACGATCCGCTGCCAGCTCTTGACTATTTAGAAAATCCCGACCTGTTGCTGATTAGCCATTCCCACCAAGATCATCTGGGAGCAGTCCCGGTTTTTCACAGTCGCTACCCTGGGGCAAAGATGATTTGCACTCATGGCACCAGAGAAATCGCTCATATAATGCTCTCCGATGGCTTGAAATTGCAGCAGTTGAATGAAGATTCACCGCAGTTGTTCTCAGAAGGCGATTTAGAGCGCACTCTATTCCGACTGGAAACCTATCCCGTAGGGGTTGACTTTGAACCACTGCCAGGACTGACGATACGCTTTATCAATGCCGGGCATATCCTGGGTGCGGCTTGTATTTACCTGAGATATGGAGAGCGCACCCTAATATACACGGGGGACTTTCACACGACTAACAGCCGCACTACCACTGGACTGAGACTGGCTGACTTGCCGGAGGCTGACATCTTGATTACCGAGTCTACCTACGGTGCGGATCTGCATCCAGCTCGTAAAACCCAAGAGACAGCACTAATAGAAGCGGTAGCTTCTGTGGTTAAAGAAGGGGGCAATGTCCTTATCCCTGCCTTTGCTTTGGGCAGAGCGCAAGAAATTTTGCTGGCGCTGCGCACGTCTGCTCTATTCCACAAACTCAATGTCCCAGTCTATGTTGATGGGTTAGTCAGAGCTGTGACGGATGTGTTTGAGGATAACCTAGGGCTGCTTCCCGATTCGATGCAGAACTTTGCCAAGCAAAGTGGTAAAGAGCCATTCTTTGACTCAACTGGCACGCCGCCGATTATTCCCATTCAAAAGAAGCGAGAACGTCCGCTGGCGATCGCTAAACCCAGTATAATCGTTGCCAGTTCCGGGATGCTCGTCGGGGGGCCATCAGTTTACTACGCCGGGGTGCTGCTAGAGAGGGAAAATGCCGCTATCTTCATTTCTGGCTATACCGATGAAGAGTCCCCTGGGCGACTGTTGCAAAATCTCAAGACTGGCGACAAGATTGAATTAGATGGTCATGAGATTACAGTAAAGGCGCAAATTAAGCGGTTTAATCTTTCTGCTCACGCTGACAAGGCTGGTTTGGGGCAGGTAATTAATAAAGTGAATCCCAAGCACCTGGTCTTGATTCATGGTTGCGGCGATGCTCTCCACGAACTCGCCCGCTCAGGAGAAAATCGGTCAAAATATTATATCCATATTCCGAGTGTGGGAGAGCGGATTGAATACGGAATTCCACCAGAACATTTGACTTCCGAGCGAGTTGCTTTGCTCGAGCAGCCTGCTGAGTTTGAAGTTAGTATTGAAAACTTCGGAGAAGATGCCTGGTTGCGCGTCCCCCATGAAGTTTTGTCCCAGGATCCGCGCTGGCCTCATTTGGCCGAGAGCGGATTAGTCCGAGCCAAGTGGGACGGGTTTAACCTGAAATTGAGTTCGGTTAGTCAGGAATTTTTGGTACGAGGTTCTAAGATTAAAAAGGCGATCGCTTCCGGTCATGATTGCTGCGCGGTCTGCCAGTTTTTTGACCGGGGTAAGTGCTGTTCTCCGGATAGTCCACTCTTTGAGTTTAAAGTCGATCCGGTTGGGGTTTGTCCAGAGTTTCAGCGTAAGCATTCAGCTAAAGACAGTCAGCCAACAGCAATTGAACAGAATGCTTGAGCCCATTCTCCATCTACAATATGGTGCGTTACGGCGCTCAAGCAGCAAAACTGGTAGGTTGGAAAGCAGAAAAGACGCGCAAGGACGCACCCTACTGGACTGGCACAGCTAAAATAGTGCAATAGATACAGCATATCTGAGGAGTTAAAAATGGGAAGAGGTCGTCGAGATCAAGTTCATTTGACAAGAGAACAAAAAGAAAAACTAGAACAAATCAGTCGTAATGGCGACTCTCCTGTATCTATGGTGATAAGCAGAGGTTATCTCTGTCTCT